>JANPCS010000233.1:0-16901 GCA_031431065.1 Hyphomicrobiales bacterium
CCAGAAATTCATCCCGGCGTCCGCCACAGCCCGCCACGGCGCCAGGGCGGCGTGGTTCATTTCGTAAAGATAATAAAGCACTCTGCAACGTCTCCTTGAGACAAGCCCTGAGGCTACCAACTCCGCCCCGGGCGGGCAACCGGTCATTTCCAATACTTTAGGGGGAAGTCGTTAGGGCTTCCTTTAGAGCCGCCGCCAGTGCCTTTGCGTCAGTGGTGTAGGTAAAGAATTTCGCGAAGCGGCCGTCAGGGCTCATCAGGATGATGGTGCTGGAGTGATCCATCAGGTAATCTTGCGTGCCGCTGCCTGAGGCCTTGGCGTAGAAGGCGCGGTAGGCCTTGGCCACGATGGCAATTTCCTCCGGTGTGCCGGTAAGGCCGATGAGCCGCGGCCCGAAGTTTCCGACGTAGTCCGCCAGCACCTGTTGCGTGTCGCGCTCGGGATCGATGGTGATGAAGACCGGCTGGATCCTTTCGGCCTCCGCTCCCATCGCATCGAGTGCCGCCGTCATGACCTGCAATTCGGTCGGGCAGATGTCGGGGCAATAGGTGTAACCAAAGAACACCAGCATGTAGCGGCCAAGGAAATCCTTGTCGGTCACCCGCTTTCCGGTGTGATCGACAAGGCTGAAAGGCCCGCCGACCAGTGCGACACCCGTGCCGCTGCCGCCGGAGGGCTGGCGGATCAGTAACGCGGCGGCGCCGATCGCCACGGCGGCAATGATCAGCGAGATCGCAAAGAGAAGGACGGCGCGGCGCGGCATGGTCATTGGCTTTCTTTCCGCATCCGATTAGGCCTAATCTCGGTGAGCGGCAACCTTCGTCAGGTCACATTCCGGTCGATGTCCCAGGATCGTTTCAGCCTTCCACAATTTTCCTTCAACGATGCCGAGATCGGCATGTTGCGGCTGCGCACCCTGGTGCGCCTGCGCTGGATGGCGATCGTCGGCCAGGCCGGCGCCGTGCTCGGCGTCTATTTCGTGCTGGGATTCCCGCTGCCGCTCGGTCTCTGCCTTGGCGCCGTGGCGCTCAGCGCCTGGGCCAACATCTTTCTCGGCATCCGCTGGCGCAAAAGCGTCCGGCTGCAGGAAACCCATTCCGGCCTGCTGCTGCTCTACGATGTGCTGCAGCTGGCCGTGCTGCTGTACTTGACCGGCGGGCTCGAAAATCCGTTCTCCTTCCTGTTCCTCGTTCCGGTGACCATTTCGGCGACCTCGCTCACCACCCGCTGGACCATCTGGCTCGGCGTCATGGCCTTTGGCTGCGCCACGTTCCTGGCCTTCGAGCATTACCCGCTGCCGTGGGTCCCGGGCCAGCGCCTGGATCTGCCCGAATTCTATATTGCCGGCATGTGGGCGGCGATCGTCTGCGGCGTGGTGTTTTCGGCGATCTATGCGCGCCGCATCGCCGAGGAAGCCCGCCAGATGTCGAAGGCGCTGTCGGCCACCGAAATGGTGCTGGCCCGCGAACAGCGGCTCTCGGCACTCGACGGCATGGCCGCCGCCGCCGCCCATGAGCTGGGAACGCCGCTGGCGACGATCGCCCTGGTCGCCAAGGAACTGAAGCGCGAAATTCCGGCAGACGGTCCGTATACGGAAGATATCGATCTGCTGATCAGCCAGACGGCGCGCTGCCGCGAGATTCTGGCCAGGCTTTCGAACCGCGAGGCGCAGACCGACGATATGTATCAGCGCACCGGCATGCTGGCGATGATCGAGGATCTGATCGAACCGTTGCGCGGGCCTGAGGTGGTGATCGCGGTCACCAGTTCGGCCGATGGCGACGACAAGGCGCGGGCCTCCGAACCGGTGTTCCGGCGCAATCCCGGCATCGCCTACGGCCTTGGAAACCTGCTGGAGAACGCCGTGGATTTTGCCGAAACCCGGGTCGAAGTAGATGCCCGGTGGACGCCAACCCAGGTGTCGATCACCGTCAGGGATGACGGGCCGGGCTTTCACGAAACCATTCTCGACCGGCTGGGCGATCCCTTTGTCACCACGAGGCCCGGCTACGGCGAGGGCACCAATGAAGCCGGACGTCATGAGGGCATGGGCCTCGGCTTCTTCATCGCCAAGACCCTGCTCGAGCGTTCGGGCGCCGCCGTTTCGCTCGCCAACCAACCCGCCCCCGGACATGGCGCCGCCGTCCACGTCGTTTGGCCGCGAAACCTGATTGATCTCGGCAAGTGAGGTCTCACGCCGCCCGGCATTGAACCGGCGCTCTCAAAGGTCTAGAGAGCGAGAGGCGTGGATGAACTGCGCAACGGGCAATCCCTGGATGACAATGCCAATTCCCAACGCCGACAAGACACTGCTGCTGGTCGACGACGACAGGCCTTTCCTCACCCGTCTGGCGCGCGCCATGGAAACCCGCGGCTTCGAGGTGCTGATGGCCGAATCGGTGGCCGAGGGCATCGCCCACGTGCGCCGCGCGGCACCCTCTTTCGCGGTCGTCGACTTGCGGCTGGGCGATGGCAACGGCCTCGACGTCATCGAGGCCCTGCACCTGGCCAGGCCCGATGCCCGCGCCGTCGTGTTGACCGGCTATGGCAATATCGCCACGGCGGTGACCGCCGTGAAGCTCGGTGCCATCGACTATCTGGCGAAACCCGCCGATGCCGATGCGGTCTATGGGGCACTGACCGGCGACACCACCAACCGCACGACCTTGCCCGACAATCCGATGTCGGCCGACCGGGTGCGCTGGGAGCACATCCAGCGGGTCTATGAACTCTGCAACCGCAATGTCTCGGAAACCGCCAGGCGGCTCAACATGCACCGCCGCACCTTGCAGCGCATCCTGGCCAAGCGCGCGCCGAAATAAATCGTTAACCATAACGCGGCGGCGCGTTTTCTCTGGCACGGCCCTTGCTCGGGATGTCTCCGTAATTCCAACGTGGAGACAGACCATGCCGTTCAAGCGCGACCTCGGAACCTATCGTGAGCAACTCAAGCGTGATGGCTATATGTTGCTGAAGGATGTGTTATCACAGTCCTTCATGGCCGACCTGCAGCGCTATCTCGCGCGTTCGCGGAGCGGCCAGGTGGAAGAGTATGGCAAGTGGCGGGTCGGCGGCAAGAAGCAGCAGTTCCTCTATGACTTCCCCGATGCCAGTATGGCCGAGCGCTTCCGCCACGATATCGCCGCGCTGACCGGCCTCAACGCCGAGACTTTTACAATCTCCGAGCGTCACTTGAAGCAATACGACAGCGATGCGCCGGAGTACCCGGCTCCGCACAAGGATCGTGGCGCCTCCAAGTTCTCGATCGGCCTGCCGGTCTATCTGGGGCCTGACACCAGCGTCTGTGTCTTCCCGGCACTTGACCGCACGCCGAACGACGGCGAACGCGCCGTCTTCATGACCGAGCAGGATCACCCCGGACTCAAGGACATCTATGAATCGCCCGATGCCCTGCCGTTGCACGAGGAACTGGGCGACATGATCGTGTTCCTGGGCTCGTCGATTTATCACGAGCGCATCCGCCCGCGCGGCACGTCGGTCATCTACATCAAGGTCAACGACGAAGGCTTCGATCCCCTGGGCGAGAACATCTACGCGCCTAACAGGGAGTTGGTGGCGGCCTGATTCCGGTTACTCCGCCTGCGGATCGTATAATCCATGCAGCCGCAGCGCCGCGGCGCGGGCGAAGGCCAGCGTCACGGCCTTGCGCCGTGAGGCATGGAGCGGCAGGGCTTCGGGCGCGCGGATGATCTCCGCTCCCCAATTGTCGGCGATGATCAGTCCGGCATCACCCGGCATGATGGCCAGGTCAATGGTCACCGGGATGGCGAAGAACAGCCGGTCGCAGTAGTCGCGGTACTCCGGCCACTTGCTATCGCAGCGATAGTCTTCCAGCGAAGACTTGATCTCGACGATCCAGATGTGGCCGGCACTATTGAGGCCGATGATGTCCGCCCGCCGGCCGGTGCCGAGCGTGAATTCCGGCAACACCGCGAAACCCGCCGCCCGCAGCAGACGGCCTGTGCCGCGCTGGATCATCAGCGCCGTATCGGACTGGCGGCCATCGGGCCGGAGTTGCGGTTGCATCATTGCCTCTTGTTGCAGGCCACGGATTGAAACTAATGTCTTTCCCAGAAACAAGGGACCGGTCAACGGTCTTATGGGGAGGATCAAGATGGGGGCTTTGCTTGCCGTCAGCCGTGGCATCGACGCCGTCACGCGCTTTGTGGGCTTTCACGTGCGTTGGCTGATCCTGGTGGCGGTGGTGGTGTCCGCCGGCAATGCCATCATCCGCAAGACCTTCGACATGAGTTCAAATGCCTGGCTTGAGCTGCAATGGTTGCTGTTCGGCGCGGTGTTCATGCTGGCCGCCGCCTATACGCTGCAGAAGAATGCCCACGTGCGGATCGACGTGATCTCGAGCAGGCTTAGCAAGCAGGCGAGGGACGTGATCGATCTCATCGGTCACCTCGTCATGCTGGCGCCGATGACGCTGATCCTGTTGTGGCTGTCCGGGCCATTCTTCCTTTCGAGCTTCCGCGAAGGCGAGAACTCCACCAATGCCGGCGGCCTTGCCGTCTGGCCGGCCAAGCTGGTGATCTTCGTGGGCTTCGTGCTGCTGTTCCTGCAGATGATGTCCGAGGTCATCAAGCGCAGCGCCATCCTGATGGGCGAGATCGCCGATCCGGCAGCCGAGCCCGTGCATGGCCACGCGCCGTCCGATACCTCGACGACGGGAGGTCACAACGAATGATCGATCTCATCGCCCACAATCTGGCGCCGGTCATGTTCCTGGCGCTCATCGGCTTCCTGCTGATGGGCTATCCGGTGGCCTTCGCGCTGGCCTTCAACGGCTTGCTGTTCTTCCTCATCGCCGTCGAGCTGTCGCCCTATTCGAATGAGATCTCGCTGTCCTGGCCGTTGTTGCAGACCTTGCCCGGCCGGGTGCTCGACGTGATGCGCAACGACACGCTGCTGGCCATTCCGTTCTTCACCTTCATGGGCATCATTCTCGAAAAATCCGGCATGGCGGAAGACCTGCTCGATACCGTGGGTCAGCTCTTCGGTCCCATTCGCGGCGGCCTCGCCTATGCAGTTATTCTGGTCGGCGCGCTTTTGGCGGCGACCACCGGTGTCGTCGCCGCCTCGGTCATCGCCATGGGCCTGATCTCGCTGCCCATCATGCTGCGTTATGGCTATGACCGGCCGCTGGCCACCGGCGTCATCGCCGCGTCCGGCACGCTGGCGCAAATCATTCCGCCTTCGCTGGTGTTGATCGTGCTCGCCGACCAGTTGGGCCGCTCGGTGGGTGATATGTATTCCGGCGCCATCATTCCCGGCCTCATGCTGACGGCACTCTACTGCGGTTACGTGCTGGTGGTGTCGATCCTTCGCCCGGAGAAAGTGCCGGCCCTGCCGCTGGCGGCGCGTACCCTCACAGGCAGCGCCTGGCCGCTTCTGGCCTTGACGCTCGTGGCTCTGGCCATGGCCCTCGTGGCTTTTTGGCTGTTGTCCTTCTGGCTCAACAAGGGTGCCGGCATCTGGGCCGCGGCCATTGCCGTCACCGCCGCCTATGTTTTCGCGCTGGCCGACAAGAAGTTCGGTTTCGGCCTGCTCTCCAATCTGGCGCAGCGCGTCGTCGTGGTGCTGGTGCCGCCGCTGGCTCTGATCTTCCTGGTGCTCGGCACCATCTTCTTGGGCGTCGCGACGCCGACCGAAGGCGGCGCCATGGGTGCGGCGGGCGCGCTGATCATGGCGGTGGCGCGAAGACGTCTTGGCTTCGGACTGCTCAGTGACGCGCTCGAGGCAACGACCCGGCTCTCCTGCTTCGTGCTTTTCATCCTGATCGGCAGCCGCATCTTCTCGCTTACCTTCTATGGCATCAATGGCCATGTCTGGGTGGAAGAACTCTTCTTCGGCCTGCCGGGTGGCGTCTGGGGTTTCATGATCGCCGTCAACACGCTGGTGTTCATCCTCGGCTGCTTCATCGACTTCTTCGAGATCGCCTTCATCGTGGTGCCACTGCTGGCTCCGGTGGCGGCGAAGCTGGGGATTGATCTGGTGTGGTTTGGCGTCATCCTCGGCGTCAACCTGCAAACCAGCTTCCTGACGCCGCCTTTCGGATTCGCGCTGTTCTACATGCGCTCTGTCGCACCCCTCAGAGACTATATCGACAAGGTGACCGGCGGCAGCATCGCCGGCATCCAGACGACGCAGATCTATCGCGGTGCGGTGTCCTTCATCATCCTGCAGACGATCATGATTTTTGTCGTCGTGATGTTTCCTGGCCTGGTGATCACCGACCATGGACCGGCGGTCGATCCGGATTCGATCGACATCGAGATTCCGGCCCCTGACTTGGGAACCGAAGGTGGTGATAGCGGCGTGCCGCCACCACCGTCGTTCGATTGAAACGCCAAAGGGCCCTGGTGCGGGGGCCCTTTGATTTATTGAGGCAGGGATCGGCGGCGATGCTTCGAGGGCCACTTGCTCCGTAGGCAGAACTTTCAATCGCCCATCAGAGCATCTTCTTGCGCTGCTGGCCCATCATGAAATTGTCGAAGGTGGCTTCCGAGACCTGTTGCCAGAGATAGGCATCGGCACGGAAATCCATCACCGCATCATGCACCTTCTTGAAACCGGCATTGCCGCCGCCGATCTCGGCATAGGTTTCCTTCGCCGCATTGAAGCAGGCTTCCATGACATCCTGCGGATAGGGCCTCAGCATGGCGCCGCCGGCCACCAGGCGCTTGATGGCAGCGGGATTCTTGGCATCGTAGCTCGCCATCATGTCGCAATTGGCGGCCTGCGCCGCGGACTTGACGATGGCTTGATAGGCGGGCGGCAGTTCGGCCCACTTGGCGGTGTTGATCATGGTGTGCAGCATGGCGCCACCTTCCCACCAGCCGGGATAGTAATAGAATTTGGCGACCTTGTAGAAGCCGAGCTTCTCGTCGTCATAGGGGCCCACCCATTCGGCGGCATCTATTGTGCCCTTCTCGAGGGCCGGATAGATTTCGCCGCCGGGAATCTGCTGCGGCACCACGCCGACCTTGGCGATCACTTTGCCGCCGAAGCCGCCGATGCGCATCTTGACGCCCTGCAGATCGGCAACCGACTTGATCTCCTTGCTGAACCAGCCGCCCATCTGCGCGCCGGTATTGCCGCACGGAAATGCGATCAGGTTCTGCGTGGCATAGAACGCGTTCATCAGGTCGATGCCGCCGCCATAATACATCCAGGCGTTCTGCTGGCGGGCATTGAGGCCAAAGGGCACGGCGGTGGCGAAGGCATAGGTCGGGTCCTTGCCCCAATAGTAATAGCTGGCAGTGTGGCACATCTCGATCGAGCCTTTGCCAACTTCGTTGGCCGCCTCGAGGCCGGGGGCAATTTCACCCGCCGGAAAGACCTGTATCTGAAACTTGTTGTCGGTGGCTTCAGCCACATACTTCGAAAATGTCTCGGCGGCACCGAAAATCGTATCGAGGGCCTTGGGGAAGCTCGAGGTCATGCGCCACTTGAGTTCCGGCATCGACTGGGCGATGGCGGGTGCGGCAAGGGCGGGAACGGCGGCGGCGGCAACGCCGGCCGAGCGGATAAATTTACGGCGATCCATTGTTTCTCCTCTTGGTTTTCCGGGCCTTGTTCTTGCTTCATCACGATTTGAGGGTGGTCCGGCATCCCCTTGGGTTGCACTATAGGACAAACGTCCGGTTCAGCAATCACCCAGCTATTGCTGAAAATTTAGACTAGACTGGAGTCCAGGCGATGTGCAGGGGCTGAAGCCATGATCAAGACACGAACCGAAAGCGACTCGATCGGCGAGATGGCGATACCGGCCGATGCCGACTATGGCATCCACACGGCGCGCGCCGTCGAGAATTTCCCGATCACCGGCATTCTGCTCTGTCACTATCCGGAGTTCGTGCAATCGCTTGCCATGGTCAAGAAGGCGGCGGCCATCGCCAACCGCGAACTGGGCACCTTGAAACCGGACATCGCCGCCGCCATCATCTCGGCTTGCGATCTGGTTATCGCCGGGGACGGGCTGCAGCACTTCGTCGTCGACATGCTGCAAGGCGGTGCCGGCACTTCGACCAATATGAATGCCAACGAGGTGATCGCCAACATCGCGCTGAAGCTGCTGGGACGCCCACGCGGCGAGTATGCATCCGTCAATCCCAACGATCATGTCAACCTGTCGCAATCGACAAATGATGTTTATCCCACCGCCGTGCGTCTCACGATTCTGCGCGCCTGCCCGGAACTGATCGACAGCCAGCGCCTGCTGAAGGATGCGCTGCTGACCAAGGCACTCGAATTCGACGACGTCATCAAGGTCGGCCGCACGCAATTGATGGACGCCGTGCCGATGCGCTTAGGGTCCGAGTTCCGCGCCTTTGCCGTCACCATCGCCGAGGACATCGAGCGGCTGAAGGAATTCGCCAACCTGCTCCGCGAGGTGAATTTGGGCGGCACCGCCATCGGCACCGGCATCAACACGCCCGATGGCTATTCCAATCTCGTCATCCGCCATCTGGCTGAAGTCTCGGGCGTGCCCATGGTGCCCGCTGAAGACCTGATCGAGGCGACATCCGATCTCGGCGCCTTCATCACCTTCTCCGGCGTTTTGAAGCGCATCGCCGTGAAGCTGTCGAAAATCTGCAATGACCTGCGGCTGTTGAATTCGGGCCCGCGCGCCGGTTTCGGCGAGATCAAGCTGCCCGCCGTTCAGGCCGGGTCCTCGATCATGCCGGGCAAGGTCAATCCGGTGATCCCCGAAGTGGTCAACCAGATCGCCTATCAGGTCATCGGCAATGACCTGACAGTGACCATGGCGGCGGAAGCCGGACAGTTGCAGCTCAATGCCATGGAACCGGTGATCGTGCTCAACATCCTGCAGTCGATGCGCATGCTGATGCGCGGCATGGTGACCCTGCGCGAGAAATGCGTCATCGGCATCGAAGCCGACCGCGAGCGCTGCCGCGAATTGCTCGAAGGCTCATTGGTCACCGTGACCGCCATCAACCCCTATATCGGCTATGCCGAAGCCAGCCGGGTGGCAAGCCAAGCGCTGAAAACCCGCCGCTCGATCCGCGACGTGGTGCTCTCCGAGGGCCTGATGAGCGAGGCGCAGCTCGACGAGGCCTTCAGCCCGGAAAAATTGCTCGGGCATCGTTGAGTGTGTTTCCGGGCTTGACGATGTGCCGTCCCGGCGGTCAATGACGTCAACGACAGGACGGAACCTATGATCCAGAAACAGGACCGCCGCCTCAAGGTGGGCATTCTCGGCTGCGGCCCGATTGCCCAGTTTGCGCATTTCGAATCGGCCGTGAAGGCCCGCAACACCGATCTGCATGCGATATGCGATGTTGCAGATGATCTCGTGCAGCGCCTGGGCGACACCTATCAGCCAGCCAAGCGTTACGGTGACTACGATGCGATGCTGGCCGACCGTGAACTCGATGCGGTCATCATTGCCACCTCCGATGGCTTCCACGTGCCGGCCTCGTTGAAAGCTCTGGCGGCGGGCAAGCATGTGCTGTGTGAGAAACCGCTTGGCGTTACCGTGGAGGAGGCCGACGGCCTGGCCGCTGTCGTGAAGAAATCGGGCCTGGTGCTGCAAGTCGGCCACATGAAGCGCTTCGATCCCGGGCTTGAGGCGGCGCGCGATTTCGTCCGCGATGGCATGGGTCAGCAACTATCCTTCAAGGCCTGGTACTGCGATTCGACTCACCGCTACACCATGACCGATGCCGTGCAGCCACTGCCCATCTTAAGTGCCCAGGCCCGCAAGCCCACTGCCAACCCGAAAGCCGATCTCCGGCGTTACTACATGCTGGCCCACGGCAGCCATCTTGTCGATACCGCGCGCTTTCTGTGCGGCGAGTTGATCGAAGTGAACGCCAGGCTCAACGAACGCTTCGGCGCCTATAGCTGGTTTGTCGATGTCGCCTTCGCCAATGGCTGCATGGGCCATCTCGACTTGACGGTGGCGGTGCGTGACGATTGGCAGGAGGGTCTGACGCTTTATGGCGAGAATGGCTCGATCACCGCCAAGACTTATAATCCGTGGTACTACAAATCTTCCGACGTCGAGATCTTCCACGAGAAGGACGCGACATACCGAAGGCCACTCGGAGCCGATGGCCATTTCTACCGCCGCCAGATCGAAGGCTTCGCCGATGCGGTTCTGGATGGCACGCCGATGCGCGGTGCCGATGTGACGGATGGCGTGGCTTCAGTGCGCGCCATGGCGGCCATTGCGCAATCGGTGCGCGAAAACCGCGCGGTTCGCCTCGCCGATGTCAGCGGGCCGGTGTGATGCAGCTTGGCATCTTCGCCAAGACATTCTCAGTACAAGGAGTGCTGCCGGTGCTGAAGGCGGTCAAGGCGGCGGGTTATGACGGCGCGCAGTTCAATCTGGCTTGCCTCGGCCTTCCCTCGATGCCGGATGAGATTGCCGATGGCGTAGCCGAAGTTATCGCCACTGCAGCAAGCACGTCGGGCGTGAGCATCGCCGCCATCTCGGCCACCTACAACATGATTCATCCCGATCCCCGGCAGCGGGCCGATGGCTTGCGCCGCTTGGGGTTGATCATCGCCAGGGCGCGGGTCATGGGCACCTCCTTGGTGACGCTCTGCACCGGCACCCGCGATCCTAACGACCAGTGGCGCCATCACCGCGACAATGACGGGGCCGAAGCCTGGCGCGATCTCGTGACCGAAATGGCGAAGGCTTTGGAACTCGCCGAACGCCACAATGTCAATCTCGGCATCGAACCGGAACTGGCCAATGCCGTGAGTTCGGCGGTACATGCGAAACGGCTGATTGCGGAATTGCAGTCGCCACGCCTGCAGATCGTTCTCGATCCAGCCAACCTGTTCGAGATCGCCAGCGCTGCGCAGCGCAAGTCTCTTGTGGCCGAAGCCGTCGATCTGCTGGGCGGGCGCCTCGCCATGGCCCATGCCAAGGATCGCGATGCGTCCGGCAAGTTTGTTGCGGCAGGCCGTGGCGTCATCGACTTCCGGCACTTCGTGCAGCGCCTGAAGCAGGCCGGCTTCGCTGGTCCGCTGGTGACCCATGGACTTGATGAGGCCGACGCGCCAGCCGTCGCGGCGTTCCTCAGACAGGCCTTGGCATGAAGTACAGGTTGTTGCGCGATGGCCTCGCACTTGTTGGCCATGATGTTGGCGATGGCCCGGCCGCCGTCTTCCAGCACGGGCTTGGCGGTGACGAGTCGCAGGTCGCCGAGGCCTTTCCGCCGGACGGGTTTCGCCGCCTGACACTCGCGTGCCGTGGCCACGGCGCATCGGCAATAGGTGATGAATTCTCGATCGCACGGTTTGCCGAGGACGTGCTGGCCTTCGCCGATGCCCGTGGACTGCAGCGCTTTGCGCTGGGCGGCATTTCGATGGGTGCGGCCATTGCCTCGCGCATCGCCGTCATGGCGCCTGAGCGCGTCTCCGCTCTCATTCTGGTTCGCCCCGCCTGGACCTGGGAACCGGCACCCGCCAACATGCGGGCTTTCACAACCTTGAGCGGATACCTGATGCGTGGAGATCGAGCGGGCTTTGCCGCCAGCGCCATTGCCAAGGACTATGCCATCAACGCGCCCGACAATCTTGCCTCACTGTTCAAGTTCTTCGAAGTGCCCGATCCCCTCACGATCGCGAAGCTCCTCGCGGCGATTGCCAGCGATGGTCCCGGCATCACCGAGCAAGATGTGCGGGCCATCAAAGTGCCCACACTGGTCATCGGCAATGCCATCGATCTTGTGCACCCGCTGGCCAGTGCTCAACTACTGGCGTCTGCCATCCGCCACGCGCAGTTCCGCGAAATCGCCGCCAAGGCGCTCGACAAGCCGTGCCACCTGACGGAACTTCGCGCCGCCATCGGCACCTTTCTGCTGCAACAAGGACAAACGTCATGAACGCCGCCGCCCGCCCTCAAAGCAACTGGCTCGAAACCCTTCCCCGCGACCGGTTGATGGCCGAAATATCATTGTGGTCGGCGGACTTAGGCGCTCTTGCCGAAGACCTGAAACGCATTGAACCGTACACGGACATATTTCACATCGATGTTGCCGATGGCCACTTCTCGCCGGCCTTCCTGTTTTTCCCCGATCTGACGTCGAAGCTGCGGGCGCTCACCTGGAAGCCCTTTCATGTTCACCTCATGGTGGCCGACGCGGTGCTGCTCGATCAGGCCGCGCAATTCATCGAGGCCGGTGCCGACCTGATCAGCGTCCACGCCGAAAATGCCAATGCGCACGAGGCGCTGGCGGCGATCCGCGCCGCAGGTCTAAGGAGCGGCATCGTTCTGCAACTCCACACGCCGGTTGCGGTAGCGGGCAAGTTCATCGCGAACATCGACATGCTCACACTCTTGGGAACTCGCATTGGTGTGAAAGGGCAGGGCCTCGATCCCACTGCGGGGCCTCGCTTGCGTGAAGCCCAGGCGCTGGTTTCAACCCAAGATCATGGCCGCCGCATCGTTGTTGCGGCTGATGGCGGCATTCGCGAAAATACCGTGCCGGGTCTTCGTGCCGCTGGTGCCGAAACCATCGTCATGGGCTCGCTGGCCTTTGGCGCCGCCGACCTGAAGTCCCGCATCGCCTGGGTGCATGCAATGAAGAGCGCCTGAACATGGCCGCCGGGTTGGCGCTGGCCTTTGATCTCGGCGGTACCAACTTGCGCGCCGCGGTCATCGATGCGGCGGGAACGGTGCTGCGGCGCAATGCCGAGCCTACAGATGTCAACGGCGGTCCCAAGGCGATCATCGCTCAGATGTTGCATCTCGCCGATCAACTTGGCGGCTTGGAAGAAATTGCGGCGGCAGGCATCGCCGCCCCTGGTCCGCTTGATTCCGGCAGCGGCCGCATCATCGGCATTCCGACCTTGCCCGGTTGGGAAAATTATCCGCTGCGGGACGCCATGGCTGACAAGCTGGCGCGTCCGGTGGTGCTCGAAAACGACGGCATCGCCGCGGCCTACGGCGAATGGAACTTCGGCGCGGGCCGGGGTTTGAGCCACATGATCTATGTGACGGTGAGCACCGGCATCGGTGGCGGGGTCATTGCCGATGGCAAGGTGCTGCGCGGCCAGCGCGGCATGGCAGGCCACATCGGCCACATGATGATTGCCGCCGATGGTCCCCGCTGCGCCTGTGGCGGCACCGGTTGCTTCGAAGCCTTGGCCTCGGGCACGGCTTTCAGCGCCGCCGCCCGCCACGCCGGGTATGGCGATGCCAGCATGGCCGTCAAGGCGGCCCGCCAAGGCGATGCCAATGCACTCGCCCTGGTCGAGCGCCAAGCCGATCTTCTCGGCTATGGCTTTGCCAGCCTGCTGCATCTCTATGCACCGCAACGCCTGGTCGTCGGTGGCGGGGTTTCCGATGCGCTCGATCTCATGCAGGCCCGCATTCATGCCCAGATCGAACGCCATGCCATGCCGCCGTTCCGCGGCATCGGAATCCTGAAGGCGGAACTGGATGGCAATTCCGGCCTGGTGGGCGCCGCTGCCCTGGCTCTTGTGAGCGCAGGCTGAGGGCAGGCCTCTCCCAGGCTGCAATCGATCCGTTAACAGGATGTTTAAAATTAGCGGTCTATTCTACCCCTAGTAGACGTTCTCAGTCGGGACTCGGTGAGGAGAGTGAACCGGTGATCAGAGGATCTGAGCCGTGAAGAGCAGTCAAGTCAGCGCGGCGGACGGGCCGCCGGGCGCCGAAAACACAGCGCATGAACAAGTTCTGTTTGGCCGGTTCATTCTGCCCGACGAGTCGGAGCACGCCTGCCGCGTGATTGGTCTCACTGTTACAGGCGCCGAGATCCTGAGCCCTTTTGTGCCCGTTCCAGGCGCGGCGGTTATCGCCAATCTCGAACATTTCGGACGCATCGAGGGCGTGGCTGGAGAACGGATCGCCGGCGGATTCAAGATCGAATTTTCGCTCGCGGGCGTGGAGCGGGAAAGGTTCCTGTCGCGGCAGGCCTGGTTGCGGAACAAGCAGCCGGACAAAGTCCACGATAACCGGCAATTCAGCCGCCGCAAATTACATGGCGCAGGCTCGCGAGTCACGCTGCCGGACGGCCGTCAGTACCCGTGTGAGATCATCGATGTGTCGCTGACCGGTGCGGGCGTCTCGTGCGATGTCATGCCAGGCATCGGGAGTAAGGTCTATCTCGGAAAGATGCTTGGCTCCGTGGTGCGTTACATTGAGAACGGTTTTGCCATCGAATTTCTCACCGCCTTTGGCAGCGATTTCCTCGACGACATCATCGTCGATGAGCCGCAACTGCCGCGCTGAGTCCGCGCTCCACATACTCAGCAATCGCCAGGGCCGCTGTCAGACCCGGCGACTCGATGCCGAAGAGATTGGCGAGACCGGCCATTCCGTGCTCGGCATTTTGGTGGATCGCAAAATCCGCGAAGCCTTCCGAGGGACCATGATTCTTCGGGCGGATGCCGCAGTAACTTGGTGTAAGCGTGCGCCCAAGCACGCCGGGCCAATAGGTCTCCACGGCAGACGCGAATTTATCCGGCAAGCCGGAAGGCATGGAATAATCAAGTGCATCGGTCCATTGAATGTCGGGGCCAAAGCGCACCACGCCGGTCATATCCAGCGTGGCGTGAATGCCGAGAGCACCCGAAACCGGAACCGGATAGATCAAGTGCGTGAAGGGCGAGGATCCTGACAGGCTGCAGTAATTGCCTTTCGCCATAAATCGTGGTGGCAGGCTTGCAACCGGATATCCCGCAATTGCCTTCGCCACATCATGCGCGCCATGACCGGCACAGTTGATGAGGCTCTTGGCTGTGATATCGGTTAGCTGATCATGAGCGTCCGAAGCGGTGACGGCGAAAACACCGTCATGCTTGCTCGCCTTCAGGAATGCGGTGTTGAATGCCAATCCCACGCCGAGCGTCTCTGCCTCGCCCTGCAGGGTAAGAATGAAGCCCGTGGCATCGACAATGCCTGTAGACGGAGACAGGAGTGCTCGGGTGCAGCGGACTTCCGGCTCGAGTTCCGCCACACGCTCTGGCGCCAGCCACTGCAGATCATCGACGCCATTGGCCTTGGCGAGAGCTGCGATGGACTGCAGCTTTGCTTCCTCCTCGGCCGAGGTGGCCACGATGAGCTTGCCGGGGCGCCGTGTCTCGACGCCATGCGACGCACAGTAGTCATAGAGCAGCTTGCGGCCCGCGACGCACAGCCGCGCCTTCAGGCTGTTGGTGGGATAGTAAATGCCGGCATGGATGACTTCGGAGTTGCGCGATGATGTTTCGCTTCCCGCTCGCGCTGCTTTCTCGAGGACCATGACCTCGCGTCCCGAAAGCGCCAGGAGCCTCGCGATGGCAAGGCCGATGACGCCGGCGCCCACAATGACGGCATCAAAATCCGCCGCCATTATTTTGCGTTGGCGCCGGCCGCCAATGCCGCTTCGCGCACCAGAACGAAGAAGTCCTGTTGGCCAAGCCCGCCGGCCGATGCCGCTCCATAGATTTGGCGGATCATGTTGCTCACGGGCAGCGGCGTATCCTGCGCCTGACCTGCCGCCAGCAGGAGATCGAGATCCTTCAGCAGCATGTCGAGCGTTGCCGCGGGCCGGTAGTCGCCGCTGACGATCATCTCCGACTTGTAGCCGATCAGCGGCGAGGCAACCGCACTCTGGGTGATCACCTCCAGCATCGCCTGGCGCGTCAGCCCGCCCTTCGCGCCGAAGGCCATGGCCTCGCCCAGCAGTGCTGAGGTTGCTGCAACCATGCTGTTGATGGCCAGTTTGAGATAGCGCGCTTCCTCGGCCTCGCCCAGATGGAAGGCCTTCTTCGTGAAGGCGGAATAAATGCCTTTCATGTTAACGAATGCGGCGCGCGGCCCCGACACCAGCGCCGTCAATGTTCCAGCATCCGCCATGGCCGTTGAACCCGAGACCGGTGAGCGCAGGTAGGCGTTGGACGCCGGGAGCTGCGCGGCGATCTCCTTTGAAAGCGAAGGCGACACGGTGCTGAGATCGATGAAGGTGGCGGCGGGGGAAAGCGCTGTAGAAAATCCGTTGCCGAGAACCACATCACGGAGCGCCTTGTCGTCGGTGACGGTGGTGCAGACAACATCGGCTTCAGCTATAAGATCGTACACACTTGCAGCGGTTGCAAATCCAAGTTCGCTCAAGGTCTTTGCCTGTTCGGGCCGCCGCGCCAGAACGTGAACGTCATATCCTGCCGCCTTCAGGCGCTTGCAGATCGGCAGGCCCATCTTGCCGGCCCCGATCCAGGCGATCTTCATTGCGGACATCAGGATTGTGTTCCTTCCACTTGTACAGCCGCCAGTCGCGCCAGCCTTCCCTCGCGGCGCGCCTCGAACGTGTTCTTGCTCATGCGGTCGAGCAATGCGATGATCTCCGTCAGGCGCTCGCGGACGATGCCTTGCGTGATGAACACCACCCGTGTGCGCCGGTCATCATCTGGCCAGCGCTCGAGCCAGGTCAGCGTGTGCAGCAGATGCTGGGCGCCTTGAATGACGGCGGGCCGGCCTTCTTCCTCAAGCACGTTCACCAAGCCCTTGACGCGCAACAGGCTGCTGCCGAGGTTCTGCGTGATGCCATCCAAAAGGAATTGCAACTCCTCGCGCGACAGTGGCTCGGATCGCACCAGGACAAAACTCTCCACACCCTTGGCAGCGAGATGCGGATTGAATTGAGAACCGGCGGCCTCCCATTGATCGCGAGTCTTGCCATAGGTTTCATAATTTCTGATGCTGAGCCAGGCCCGTGGGTCGGCTGTGCCGTCTGCCGCATCAAAGCCGGGTGAGGACAGCAGCCGGGCAACGGCAGCGGATGACCAATCGGCCTCGCTGATGGAAGCTGCCGGATTCATGCCGCGAAGTTCACCGTTCAATGCCGCAAGCGCTGCCTCGCGGTTATCTGGAATCAAGTCGCCCTTGG
>JANPCS010000234.1:0-6428 GCA_031431065.1 Hyphomicrobiales bacterium
GGGCGGCTGGCGACAGTTGCCAATAATGTGGTGCGGCGCTGCAAGGGGCCGGGCTCGTTGAAAGAGACCAGCGGCACCGGCATTCACACCGAGGGCGATGCGGTGATCACCGGAAATGTCGTCGAGGATACGCGCGACAGCGGTTTGTCGCTTGGCTGGGGGCCGCATTCGCGCACCCTGATGGCGACCGGAAACATCGTGCGCGGCGCCCGCATCGGCATCAGGTTCTCGATGACCGAGGGCGCTGACGCCGTGATGATCGCCAACAACCGGATTTCCGGCGCGCGCGAACTGAGCATCGCTGGCTATGACCACTGGGACGCGGTGACAGCCGACCTCGGACTGCCTGGCGCGGCGATTCCTCCCGGCATGACGATCAAGGACAACCTCGTCAGCTGACAGCAAGCACCTGGCCAACGCCGATCTTGTTCCAGTTGCTGAGATCGTGGTGACGGAACTTTTCGAGGGCTAACTTTTCCTCCGGCGTCCACACGTCGAGGCCGGCCAGCAGCGAGGCCATCGCCACTTCGCCGGCGCGCCCCGCCCCGTCATCGCACTTGATGGCAATGCCAAAGCCGGCATGCGGAACGCAGCCGCAATGCACACCCTCGGCTCCACCCTTGACAAAGACGCGCGGCACCGCCTGCATCAATTCGGTGTCGAAACCTTTGGTGCCCGACACCATGAACGGATGCGCGCGGACGGCGGCAATGATGCGTTGGCCACCCGCGTTCTCGGGCGCGCAGAGCCTGGCAAAGCCCAGCGCCATGTTGCGGATGGGAATGGCCCAGGTCGGCACCGAGCAGCCATCGACACCCCAGGGCTGGAGTGAGAGATCGACATCGCAGATGGCGCCGATGGTGCGGGCGATTTCGCGTTGCACCGGATGATCGGGTTTTATGTAGTTCCGGGACTCGACGCCCAGTTGCCGGGCCAGCGCCAGCATGCCGGCGTGCTTGCCGGAACAATTGTTATGCACCTGCTGGCAGTCTTGGCCTTCGCGCACCAGCGCATGATGGGCATTGCGTTCGGACGGCCAGTGGGCGCCACATTCATAGAGCGCCTCGTCAATGCCGGCTTTCTTCAACATGGAGCGGGCGGCGCGCACATGCTCCGGCTCGCCATTGTGCGAGGAACAGGCAAGTGCCAATTCCTCATCGCTGAAGCCGAAGCGATCGGCAGCCCCGCTGTCGATCATCGCCAGGCACTGGAAGGCCTTGATGGCGGAGCGCGGATAGACGGCAGCGGCGATTGCCCCTTCGGCTGCGATGACATGGCCGTTGCGATCGACAACGGCGAAGGCGCCGCGGTGGCGGCTTTCGACGATGCCACCGCGGGTGACTTCGGCGATGACGGGATTGATCATGGCAAGCGCTCCTTCTACGGCGATTTGTGCGGCGATCCCGCCAGATACCACAGAAAGGCGGCGAGTTGCGCCACCAGGAACAGGCCGATCGCCCAGCTGTAACCATCCGGGCTGTAGCCCGAAGCGCTGGCCGGGAAAAGCCCGATAATCAAGCCCACCAGATATTGCGTGGCAAAGGCGATGGCGAACATCGCGAAATTGATGGTGGCATTGGCGCGGCCCGCCAGCTCCTTGCCGATGTGGGCGGCAAACCACGGGAAGGCCAGGATGGCAACCTGGCCGAATGCCGCCACCGCCAGCCAGGCCGGAAACATCAGCGGCCCGGCGCGAAACACAATCAAGGCCTGGGCGATGAAGTAGAGGATGTTGAAGCCCAGCATGACCCGCATCGGGCCAATGCCGCGCCGGCCCAGCCAGTCAGCGATAAGGCCGACGGAGAGGATGCCGAACATGAAGGCGGTGGCCATGAACAGCAAGTGGCGGGCCACGCCTTCGCGCGAATACCCCATCACGTCGCGCAACCAGGGGCCGGCCCAGAGTGTCTGGATACCGATCTGCACGCCGGAGGTGAAGCCTAAGAGCGGCGCCACGCGCCAGAACAGCGGCAGCTTGAGGATGGCGATCATCTGGTTGAACTGCTGGCCGAGCGGGGCGGGAGCGCCCACCGTATCGTTACGCGGCGCTACAGCCAGAATGAGGATCCCCGCCAGCATGATGAAGCCTGCCAGAACCGCGAATGCGTTGCGCCAGCCAACCAGGCTGACCAGATATTCGGCCGGTTCGGTGGCCACCACCACACCCAGCGCGCCGACCGCCATGATGGCGGTGTTGGCCAGCGAACGGCGCTCGATCGGCACCCAGGTGGCGGATGACTTGTAGCTGGCCATCAGCCCCGCCGAAAAGCCAAGGCCGATGACGGCCCGGGCGGCGAACAGGCCAATGAAGCCCGGGGCGAAGGCAAACGCGATGCAGCCAAGGGCCGCAATGCTGAGAAGGCCTGCCTGCATTTTGCGTGGGCCATAGCGGTCAAGCAACACGCCCAGCGGCAATTGAAACAGGGCGAAAGCGCCGAGATAAGCGGCGGTGAGCAGACCAAGTCCAGCAGGCGACAGGCCCACATCCTTCACCAGGTCGGGCGCCACCACGGCATTCACCGAGCGCAACAGGTAGGACATGAAGAAGCCGCAAGCGAAAGGCAGCAGGGCTGTGAAAATGATCCGGATTGGTGTCATCACTGCAACAGTTTGTTTGTAAAGTTGGCCTAGAGGATCGCGGCCGAAAAAGCGACCTTGCGATTCGCGTGGCAGCCATTATATCGCGCCGCTCCTGTAACCATTTTCCTTGGGGATTTGCCCTCGATGATCCGACGTGCCTTAGCCTTTCAACATATGGACGACGAACCGCCCGGACTCTATGGCGACTTCCTGCGCGAGCAGGGAGCCGAACTTGACGTCGTGATGCTGCACAGGGGCGAAGCCATTCCAGCGCTCGCCCCTTATGATTTTCTGCTGGTCATGGGCGGCGCCATGGACGTGTGGGAGACCGCGGCGCATCCGTGGCTGAAAGACGAGGTGGCGGCGATCCGCGAGTGGACCTGGCAGCGCAACCGGCCCTTCCTCGGCATCTGCCTCGGGTTGCAGCTACTGGCCCAGGCGCTTGACGGCGAAGTGGGATTGGCGTCCGAGGCCGAAGTCGGATTCGGCCGCGTGGACTTGATCGGCAACGGACATCCACTGACCCGCGGGCTGCAGCCCTCGCTCCGGGTGATGCAATGGCATCACGCCGAGGTGACGCGCGTTCCCGATGGCGCCGAAGTGCTGGCCTCATCAGCCACGACACCCGTCCAGATCATGGCGGTGGGCGAAGACATTTTGGCCACCCAGTTCCATTCCGAACTGAAACCGTCGCTGATCGAGCGCTGGGCGCATATTCCGCAATATCTTCAATGGCTCGACGCGGCGATGGGTCCCAACGCCTATGAGCGCGTGCTGGCCGAGTCGCACCTGCTGATGCCGAGGGTCGAGCAAATGGGCCGCATCATGTTCGAGAACCTGCTCGGCAAGCGCAAGTCCATCAAGGCGGCGGCTTAACGCAAGCCGTCCTCGCCCTTGATTTCCGAGACCTTCAAGCCGCCGACGCGCGGCAAGGGCCGGCCACCTGTCGTCACCGCGATGGCAACGACAATCTCGTTGGCACGCGGAGCATCGGTGACGCGGACTTCGAGCCCATCGAAGTGGCTGCGCACAAAGGCGGCGTCCTTGTGGCCCAAGGGGATATCCAGCACCACGCCCATGCCGCCGCGTTTCTTCGATGAGGGGATCAATGCCGCGCCCTTGCCGAGCACCTTGCGAAATGGGGCGCCGAGCTTCGGATGCAAGATGGCGGCGGCGTGTTCCAACTCGCCATTCTCGCCCACGGCGACGGCCTTGCCGTAGCTCTGCACATCTGCTCCGGCGATGCCCAAAGCTGCCACCGCGCGCTCGGCCAGGAGGCCACCAAGTTCCTCGCCGATATCGATAAGTTCGCTCAGGTCTTCCTGAAATTTTCCCGCGAAGGGATTGGCGATCACGGCAATTGCGGCGGCGCGGCGGATGGGTGGTGAAACCTGCTGGCCCTGCTCGCTCAGGGTTTCGTCGATCACCGTGAGGAGTTTGCGAATTTGTACCTTCATCTCAGTCCGTCCTGTCCTTTGACGTCGCTTGCTGCCAAACCGCCGACGCGGGCGTGAACGCGCGGACCGGTGGTCATCACCAGCACCACCACTAACTCATTTGCACGCGGCGCATCCGCCACGCCCACCTCAATCGCATCGAAGTGGCTGCGCACATAGGAGGCATTGATGTGGGTCACCGGCACATCGAGCCTGGTCCCCGGCCCGCCAACTTTCTTGGTCGAGGGCACGATGGCCTTGGCGCCGCCCAGCACATCGCGCATGGCATAACCGCCGGGTTGATGCCAAAGTGCTGCGTGTTCGGCTTCGCCCGCCTCGCCCACAATGGCGCCCTTGCCGTAACCTTCGATGGCCGTGGCCGCACACCCGAGTGCCGCCAGCAGCTTCCGCGCCATGGCAAGCCCCAATGGTTTCAAGTCATCCATGAAAGGCTGGATGTTTTCGTGATAAGCTCCGGCAAACGGGTTGTCGATCACCGCCAGGATGGCGCCACGGCGATAGGCCGTTGCGGCAACAGGACCGCCCTCATGGAAGATGTCTTCCACCGTGACGAAGAATTTTCGCACCTTCACGTCGGGCATTGGTCTCGAGCCTCCTTGGCTGATCGATCAGGACATCGCCGACGGTGCGCGTTTCACCAGCAAGATGCAGTGCGCAGGCGATGATGGTTGCGTTCTCCACCAAGCCTTGCGCGAAGGCGGCGCCGCGATCAAGGGCCTCGGCGACCTCGCCTGGCGAAAGCGGCCCGACATCGCGGGTCACCAGGCGGCTGCCCAAATCGCTGTCGGGCTGAATCTCGTTGGCGGGCACGCGCAGGATGACGGGGTGACCGGGCAGATCGACGGCATTGGCGATCAGCGTGGCTGCGGCATCGGCAACACTTGCGGTCACCGCCAGCACGGTGACGGCATCGGCAATCCCTAGCGAAAAACTTCGGCCGCGCCAGCCGCTGGTGGCGATGCCGCGCACCGCGTCGGTCCAGTCGATATGCGCCTTGGAAAACAGCGAGGGATTGTCGGGGCGGTCGACGAGGCCGACGTCGTAGTCCGTCCAGAGTCCCAAGTGAATGGCGATGTCGCCGCCATTGTTGACATGGGCGCGCTTGACTTCGGCCACCGTCACCATGGCGTAGAGCACCTCCTCGGCCACCGAACCGGCGACCGCCGCCATGGGTGTAAGAAACGAGTCGCGGGCCAGGTCAACAGTCGCCCGCCACATGCGGCGCGCCACCTGTCCCTCCGGCTGAAAGCGCGCGGGCTGGCGCAGCAGATCAAGTTCGGTGCAAATCTCGTCAAGCACGGTGGAGAAGCGGATACGCGCCACATCGAAGGCTCGCCCCACATGCTCAGGCTCGCCATCGGCGCCGATGATGAGGTCGATCGGTCCATCCTGCAAGTGCAGGCGCTTGCCATCCTCCAGCATGCGTTCCTGCATGCGGGCCATCAGCTGCGCTCCAATGGCCAGGGATTGCCTTCCACAACCGGAATACGCGACTGGCCCTGGGTGGTTGCAATCTCTCTCAGCCGCTTCACCTGATCCATGTGGCCGCCGAGGGCTTCATAATCGGTGCGGGTCATGGTGAATTCAATGGGGGCCACCAATGCCGGGGTCGGCACATAGCCAAAGGCGTTGGCAGGTAACTTGGTGACATCAGCCATGAAAGTAATACCGCCGCCGGGCCAGACATAGACCGGTGCTCCGCCACAGGTCACGCGGGTCAAGGCGTCCTTGACCGACTTGGTGAGACGCACTGGATTCTCAGTGACGCCAGCCCGCAGCGACCCACCGGCCCCGCCCATGAACAGCACCGTGCAGAGAGCAGGTTCACAATTCTCGGCGATGCGCTCGACAGAAAGAGCCAATGCCGCAGGCAAGTCCATCTGCACCGGTTCGCAGTTGTTGTTCAGTTCGAAATAGGCGAAGTGCTCGCCGGTGGTGGAGACCATCAGCATGCGCATGCCCGGCCATGCTTCACTCTTGTCGAAGGGTTTGAGGATCATCAGCGGATCGGTCAGGTCGGTGCCACCCCAGCCGGTGCCGGGATGCGCCACTTTGAAGTAACGGCCAGGAGTCGAACGGTGGCCCTTGATCTTGATGCCGGTATCGCGGACGCCCAAAAACTTGCCCGCCTGATGTTCCGACAGCACGCCGGTGATGTGGTCATCGACCACCACCACTTCATCGACATGATCGATCCACTGCTTGGCGAACATGCCGATGGCCGCCGAGCCGCAGCCGACGCGCATGCGGATTTCCGGCACGCCATTGATGATGGGCGCCTTGCCTGCCTCGATCAGTACGGTGGCCCCGCCATCGACACTTGCCTCGACCGCTTGGCCGTTGCACAGCGCCAGAAGCGCCTCGCAGGTGACGCGGCCTTCCTTCTTCGAG
>JANPCS010000235.1:0-3539 GCA_031431065.1 Hyphomicrobiales bacterium
TTCTGCGCCGTGCCGCGCTTGACGTAAGTGTCGGCGATACGGTCATCGATGCGCCGATAGGGACGGTTCGGATTGCGCGAATTGTAGTTATCCTGCCACGCATTGTAGGGTGGGTTGCCGATGATGACGGAAATTTTCGCGCGATTCTGGCGCTTTACCCGCTCTACGTTTTCTTCCGAAAGGCTGGCGAACATGTCGTGCTGGTGACCAGCGCGCAAATTCAACCCCGCCACATTGTCCAACGTATCCACAAAGCACAGGTTGGGGAATTCCGAGAATTGCCCGTCGATGGCCGCATAGGTCGCCTCGATGTTGAGGTTCGCGACATAATAAGGAAGGATTGCCACTTCGTTGGCGTGCAGCTCATTCTTGTATTTGTAGCGCAACTTGTCCCTCTGGCCGCGAAAGCTTTCCAGCAGCTCGCAGATGAACGTGCCGGTGCCGGTCGCCGGATCGAGAATCTCCACGCCTTGATCGATGAGGTTCTTGCCAAAGTGTTTTTCGCACAACCAGTCCGCGCCCTCGATCATGAATTTCACGATCTCGTTCGGCGTGTAGACGACCCCCAGGCGATCCGCCGCCTTGGGATTATAGACCTTGTAGAAATTCTCGTAGATGACTTTGAGAAACACCTGCTTTTCGCTGTGCGACGAGATCGATGCGGCATTCGCGCGGATCGCCGCGTAATAGGTTTCCATGGTCTTCAGTGTGTTGCGCTTGACGGCGCGTGTGAAGAACTTGGCTTCCAGCGCATAGAGTTCCTTGGCGATATTGTTCTCGCGGTGGAAATCGCCCTGATCGAACACGTGGGCGAAGATTTCCTCGGTGAGGATGTGCTGGATCAGCATCTCGCGCACATCGGCTTCCGTCACCGACGGGTTGATGGTGTCCTTGGCGTGCTTGAGGAACTTCTGCGCCGCCTGCTGGAACTCCGGGTTGGATTTATAGGCGGCGTCGATCTTGCCGCGCAGCGCCTCCAGCACGGCGGGGAGATCGGCCTTGAACTGTTCCACCGCCTTGTTGAACTGGGCGATTTCCTGGCGCTCATAGCCAAAGAACAGGTTGAGCAGTTTCAGCAGTGCCGCGACATCCGTCATGCCGCAGCGGATGACTTCATGGCGGTTCTGGATCAGGACGGCGGTTTGCGAATCCTCGAAGATGATATTGTCCTGCGGGTAGCACTTCGCCAGCTTCTTGGCGATTTCCGCATCGAGATCGTCGCTGCTGTCCTTCGCCTCCCAATACCCGAGCGGCACGCGGAGATCGTGCAGGATGGTGCCATCCGGCCGGATGCGCGTCTTCTGTGCCGAGACGAATTCATACTGGTTGATGAAATGCAGATTCGACTGGCGCGACCAGGCTTTCAGCAAATCCTTGAAGGCTTCCGAGATGACACCCTCGGTGAACGAGCCCGAGATTTTCTTGTAGCGGTCGAGATCGTTCAGATAGGCGTTGACGAGATGCTGGCTCATGGCGCTCCGGGGGCAAGTGCCTGACGTTAGGCGAAGCGCGGGCGTTCGGGAAGGGTAGGGATGGAGGGATGGTTGGCGGTGGGACTCGTGGACCCCCACCCCTGCCCCTCCCCACAAGGGGGAGGGAAGGTAAAGGGAGAGTTGCTTGAGTAGGGATGCAGCCCTTAATCCTCCCTCCCCCTTGTGGGGAGGGTGGGGTGGGGGTGGCCAAGGACTCGGGCTTACCCCTGCTGGTTCAACTGCAGACGCGACGTTCGCAGGGGCGGAGCAAGCGCGAAGGAAGTAGTCCTACTTCCGCAACTTCGCCAGTTCGGCGTCGAATTCGGGGACGGCGGTGAAGAGGTCCGCCACCAGGCCGAAATCCGCCACCTGGAAGATCGGCGCTTCCTCGTCCTTGTTGATGGCGACGATGATCTTCGAATCCTTCATGCCCGCCAGATGCTGGATGGCGCCCGAGATGCCGACCGCGATATAGAGGTTGGGCGCCACCACCTTGCCGGTCTGGCCGACCTGATAGTCGTTGGGCACATAGCCCGCGTCAACGGCGGCGCGCGATGCGCCCACGGCGGCGTTGAGTTTCTTCGCCACTGACTCCAGCAGCTTGAAGTTTTCGCCGTTCTGCATGCCGCGTCCGCCCGAGACGATGACCCTGGCCGAGGTCAATTCCGGACGGTCCGATTGTGTGAGGTTCTCGCCCAGGTACGACGAGAGACCCGGATCGGCGGGAACGCTGACGCTCTCGATGGCAGCCTGGCCACCTTCAGGCGCCGCGGCGAAGGAGGCGGTGCGCACGGTGATGAGTTTCTTAGGATCGGTCGATTGCACGGTCTGCACGGCGTTGCCGGCATAGATCAGGCGCACGAAGGTATCGGCGGATTTCACTTCCGAGATATCGGAGATCTGCATGACATCGAGACGGGCCGCGGCGCGTGGCATGAAGTTCTTGCCGTTGCCGGTGGCGGCGGTGACGATGTGATCGTAAGGACCGGCCAGTGATACGATGAGCGCCGCCATGGGTTCGGCCAGCGGGCGTTCGAGCGAGGCGCTCTCGGCATGCAGGACTTTCTTCACACCGCTGAGCTTCGCGGCGGCAGCAGCGGCGGGTCCGGCGTTGTTGCCGGCCACCAGCACATGCACGTCGCCACCCATCTGGGCTGCGGCGGTCAGGGCTTTATGGGTTGCATCCTTGAGCGACGCATTATCGTGTTCGGCGATCAACAGGACAGTCATCAGATTGCTCCCGCTTCCTTGAGTTTGGCAACGAGTTCGGCTGGCGACTTCACCTTGATGCCGGCCAGGCGCTTGGGCGGCTCCACGGTTTTCAAGACCTTGAGGCGGGGGCTGACATCGACGCCATAGTCGGCGGGCGTCTTTTCATCGAGCGGCTTCTTCTTGGCCTTCATGATGTTGGGAAGGGACGCATAGCGCGGCTGGTTCAAGCGCAGATCGGTGGTGACCACCAACGGCAGCTTGACCTTCAGCATCTGCAGGCCGCCGTCGATCTCGCGGGTGATGTTGGCGGAGCCGTCACCGGGCTCAAGCTTCGAGGTGAAGGCGGCCTGCGCCCAGCCGAGAAGTGCGGCGAGCATCTGGCCGGTCTGGTTGCAATCATCGTCGATTGCCTGCTTGCCGAGGATGACGATTTCCGGTTTTTCGGCATCGACCACGCCTTTGAGGATTTTGGCCACCGCCAGCGGTTCGACCAGCGCGTCAGTCTTGATGAGGATGGCCCGGTCGGCACCCATGGCCAACGCCGTGCGCAAGGTTTCCTGCGACTGCTGCGGGCCGATCGACACGGCGATCACTTCGGTCGCCTTGCCGGACTCCTTGAGGCGCACGGCCTCCTCGATGCCGATCTCGTCGAAGGGATTCATCGACATCTTGACATTGGCCAGTTCGACACCCGAACCGTCGGCCTTCACACGAATCTTGACGTTGTAGTCAACGACCCGCTTCACAGCGACCAGGACTTTCATCATTTCCCTCGGAGTTGCGGTGCACAAATTTTGCCGGACCCTAGTGAGGGCATCCTTTGAAGTCAATTCCATCACCGCCGCTTGGTGGCCG
>JANPCS010000236.1:0-2592 GCA_031431065.1 Hyphomicrobiales bacterium
CACCGTTGCCGCAACTTGCGCCGATATCCTGGCCCGCACGCTGGAACGCTGCGGCGTCAAGGTCGAAATCCTCGGCTTCACCACCAGGGCGTGGAAGGGCGGACAGGCGCGCGAGAAGTGGCTCTCTGCCAACAAACCCGCCAATCCCGGCCGCCTCAACGACCTGCGCCACATCATCTACAAGTCCGCCGACATGCCCTGGCGCCGCGCCCGGCGTAACTTGGGCTTGATGATGCGCGAGGGACTGCTGAAAGAAAACATCGACGGCGAGGCGCTGATCTGGGCGCACAACCGCTTGCTGGCCAGGCGGGAGCAGCGCCGCATCCTCATGGTGATCTCGGATGGCGCACCGGTCGATGACTCGACGCTGTCGGTGAACTCCGGCAACTATCTCGAGAAACATCTGCGCCAGATCATCATCGACATCGAAAACCGCTCGCCTGTGGAGTTGATCGCCATCGGCATCGGCCATGATGTGACGCGTTATTACAAGCGCGCCGTGACCATCGTCGATGCCGAAGAGCTGGGCGGCGCCATGACCGAGAAGCTGGCCGAGCTCTTTGCCGAAAAGGCCAAGAAGGAAATCCGCGCCACGGCCAGGCCGGCGAAGAAACGCGCCAAGGCGTGAACAATAAGTCTCTGTTGCACGGCAGGTTGTGGAAATTCGGACTGCCCGTCATCGCAGCTCTTGGCCTGTTACATCTGTCGGGCACTGGCACGCCAGCGCAAACCGGCCCACTGCGTGTTGATGCCGCCGCCATTGCATCCTTCAACAACTTCACCTCCACCACCGAGTTCGGCGCCTTCACCTGGCGTGGCGGGCTGACACTCACCAGCCCATCGGAAGATTTCGGCGGCCTGTCGGGTTTGATCCTCGGCAACAATTGCCAGGACTTGCTGGCGATCGGCGACCGCGGCGACTGGCTCACCGCCAAGCTCTCATACACGGGCGATACGCTTTCAGGATTTGCCACGCCGCTTATGGAGCGGATGCGTGACAGCAAAGGTAAACCTCTGCGCTCAGGCATCTGGTCCGATGCCGAGGCCATCGCGCGTTTGCAATCCGGCAAGATCGGCGTTGCTTTCGAACGCCGGGTTCACCTCGGTACCTATGATGTCTCGGCAATGGGCCTGGCTGCACCTTTCAAAGCACTGCCGTATCCGAATGCGATCGATGATGGGCCATGGAACGGCGAAATCGAATCCCTGGGGCAGCTGCCGTCAGGCAGTTTCATCGCCATCGCCGAACGCCAGCGCGATGGCAATGGCAACAGCCTCGCATGGATTTGGCGCGGCACCGACAGCACGGCATTCGCCATCGAGCGCTACGGCAGCTACAATGTGACCGACCTCGCCGTGCTGGCCGATGGCAGTGTGCTGATATTGGAACGGCGGATCACCAGCACGTCGTTGCCCGGCATGGCGATCCGCCGCTTTGACGCGAAGTCCATCGAGGCGGGAGACCTGATCAAACCGGACCTGCTGCTGGAGGCCAGTCTGCCGCTCTACGCCATCGACAACATGGAAGGCTTGGCCCTGTGCGAACGCAATGGCGAGACCCGCGTGACGCTGGTGTCCGACAACAATTTCAACACCGCAATCCAGAGCACGGTGGTGCTGCAATTCGCCTACAAGCCGGTTGCCACTTCACCCTGACGCGGACTCATACTTCGCGAGAAACGCCTCGACGCCAAGCGTCCGCATGTCGTCGACAGCCTTGCCCAGCCGCTCGTGCTCCCAATCCCACCAGCCAAGCGCAATGATCCGTGTACTGATCTCCGGCGCGAACCGCCACTTGATGAAATTGGCGGGTACGCCGCCCGCCACTGCATAGGGTTCCACATTCCTGGTCACCACAGCACCCGCCGCGACGACCGCGCCATGGCCAATCTTCACTCCCGGCAGGACGATGACGCCGTGGCCGATCCACACGTCATGGCCGATCACCACCTTGTCTTCGATCCGGCTCTGGCGGAACGCCTTGTCGATCCTGGCGTGCGCGAAATACTCGTTCGGACGGTAGGTGATCTTGTGCTGGCTGATGCGCTCCATCGGATGGCGGAGCGCATTGATGCGCACATCCGCCGCAATGGCGCAGAACCTTCCGATGCCGGCGTAGATCACTTCCGAATGGCGCTCGACATAGGAATAGTCGCCAAGCGTTGAATCGCAGAACTGCACACGCTCCTTCAACTCCGTGAAGCGCCCCAGCACGGCATTCCTAAGTTGCGCCGTTCCGTGCACACGGGGGCTGCCATCGCGCGGTGCGGCGGACGGCGGGCGCTTGGGTTCGGTGGGCTCGGTCATGCGCCGCTCATAAAGCAAAAGCCGCCCCGGTTGGAGCGGCTTCGCAAAATACTGACCTTCGGCAGATCAGGCTGCGGCCTTCACCGTTTCAGCCTTTTGGGCCTCGACCTTCTTGGCGATCGAGCGCTTCAGCTTCAGCGCCTTGACCGACAGATTGTCATTGCTCTGCTTGAGCAGGAAGGCATCGAGACCGCCGACATGCTCCACCGATTTCAGCGCGATGGCCGAGATGCGCAGTCGATAGGTCAGGCCCATCGCGTCGCTCATCAGGCTCACGGCGCAGAG
>JANPCS010000237.1:0-8775 GCA_031431065.1 Hyphomicrobiales bacterium
AGCACGGCGTCCGTAGGTTACATACTCACCTGGCTTGAAGGACTTCACCTGGTAGGCGCCCGAACCAAGTGGCGGGTCGAGGGTTGACTTCGTGAAGTCCACTTTAGCGTAGTAAGCCTTTGAGAAGATCGGAAGTTCGGCGAGCGTCAGCGGCAGGTCGCGATTGTTCTTGCCCCTGAAGCGGTAGCGGACTTGATGAGGCCCCAGAACGTCGCAGGCCTCGACATCCTTGAGGGTGATCTTGATGCGCTCGTGGCCTTCGGCCGACAGCAACCGGAATGTGTCGCAGACATCCTCGGCGGTGAGCGCGGTGCCATCGCCAAATTGTGCCTCGGTGCGCAGCGCAAAGGTGACACTCCTTCGATCTTCGGCGATATCTGCCGTGCTGGCGGCGAGGCCGTACAAGGCGTCCGGTTCATCATTGGCGCGGGTCATCAAGCTATCGAACATCAGCTCGTAGCCCTGCACCGGGTCGCCCTTCAGGATATAGCCGTTGAAACTGTCGAAGGTGTCGTGCGGAACTGGGCCGATAAGGGCCATTTTGCCGCCCTTCGGGGCATCCGGATTCACATAATCAAAGTGGGCGAAGCCGTTAGAATACTTGAGATCGCCAAATGCCGATAGTCCATGGCGTGGTGCCGAGGCCACAGCGGACGAACCAAGAGCCAGAACCAGAAGGGCCGCCCAGAAACGCCTCACGCCGCAGCAACTTTCTTGGCCTTTTCGGCGTCCCACCACCATATGGTGGGGAAACCATTCGAGTAGCCGGGCAGAGTTTCCGGCCTACCGAAGCGGTCCCAGCGCGCCGTGCGCTCGTAAGGAATGTACCACATTGGAACGACAAAGTGGTTCCAGATCAAGGCGCGATCGAGTGCTTTGCAGGCGGTGATCAGGTTCTTGCGGCCGGGTGCGAAAATGACCGTCTCGATCAGCTTGTCGATCGCCGGGTTCTCAATGCCGATATAATTGCGGCTGCCGTTGCGTTTGGCTGACTCACTGCCCCAAAATTCCCGCTGTTCGTTGCCGGGCGACAGCGACTGCCCCCAATTGCCGACGATGATGTCGTAGTCAAAAGTCTGGGTCTGCCGCTCATACTGTGCGCTGTCGACGGACTTGATTTTGACTTCGATTCCGAGCAGTTCCAGTTGCTGCTGGTAAGGCAGGGCAATGCGCTCAAACAACGGCGAGTCGAGCAAAAACTCGATGCTGAACCGCTCCCCCTTGGCGTTCTTGAGGTCGGACCTGTTGCCATCGCTTGTCACTTTCCATCCGGCTTCATCCAGTAAACTGGAAGCGGCACGGAGGTTTTTGCGTCGGGCCTGCGGCGTGTCGTTTACAGGATTGGCAAATTCGCTGCTAAAGACTTCCGCCGGCAGCTGATCCTTCAAAGGCTCTAGAATGGCCAGTTCTTCGGGAGAAGGCAGGCCCTTTGCCTCCATCTCGGAATTGTTGAAGTAACTGCGCGAGCGCGTGTACTGGCCGTAGAAAAGATTGGTGTTGGACCATTCGAAATCAAAGGCAAAGTTCAGAGCTTGCCGCACTCGCACGTCGTTGAATTTTTCACGGCGCAGATTCATGGCCCAGGATTGCATGCCCTCAACTTGCTTCAGATGAATATCTTCCTTGACCACCCGGTTGATTTTGACCGCTGGAAAATCATAACCGGTCGCCCATCTCTTGGAGGAAGTTTCGAGCCGCCAATCGAACTGATCGCCTTTGAAGGCTTCGAATGTAACGTTGTCATCGCGAAAGAACAGATACTCGATCTCTTCGAAATTGTTCTGGCCGGCGTTTACAGACAAGTCCTTTGCCCAATGTTCGGCGGCGCGCTTCATTTTCACCGATACGCCGGCCTTGACCTCGGTTGCTACATAAGCGCCGGAACCGAGAGGCACCTCAAGTGTGGTTTCGGCGATGTTGCGTTGCTTGCCCTTGGCATCCTTGCTGGTCCACCAGTGTTTGGGAAGGACTGGAAGCTGTCCGGTGATCAGCGGCAGCTCGCGGTTGCCCTTCAGGGAAAATGTGAAGATGACCTCGTTGTCAGCGGTCTGTTCGGCCTTCGCGATGTCCTTATAGTAAGCGTTGTAGAATGGGTGGACGTCACGCAGAGTCTGTATCGACCAGATGACGTCATCCGGTGTCATCGCCTTGCCATCATGGAAACGCGCCTCAGGCCGGAGGCGATAGACGACAATCGACCGGTCATCGGGATGCCAGACCGAACCGGCGACCAGGCCATACTCGGTTGATGGTTCGTCGAGCGAAGAGGTCAGCAGTGTCTCGTTGGACACGGCGATGGCTGACTCGCCCTTGAATGTGTAAGGATTGAGGTTGTCGAATGAACCGAGAATCCCAAACCGCACTCTTCCGCCTTTCGGTGCATCTGGATTGACGTAATCGAAGTGCTTGAAGTCCGGGCCGTATTTGATGTCATCAAAAAGCGTCAAGGCATGGCGGAACTGGCGGTCTTCAGCGTGGGCGATCTGGATGCTCACGAGCCTGGCGGCGGGCACAAGGCCCGCAAGCTTCAGAAGCGAACGGCGGTTCAACGGCATAGGGGGCAAGTCTCCGCAACAGAATCTCAGAGGTAGGCAGGTTACATGGGGCACAAAGGAAAACACCGGCAAAGGCCTGCCGGTGTTAAATTTCCATGAGCTTTGCGGCGTTTACGGGGCGGGGAAGGGGACAGGCGCATCCGACAGTGTGGCCAGATAGGCCAACAGGTTGGCGCGATCCACGTCCTTCTTCAACCCGGGATAAACCATTTTGGTGCCCGGAACGGCCGTCTTCGGAGATTTGATGAACTCGTTCAGCGCTTCATAGCTCCAGTCTTCGGAAGACTTGGCCGCCATGGCGTCGGAGTATTTGAAGCCCTCATGAACGCCGTGTTTGCGCATCACGACACCAAAGAGATTTGGACCCGTCTTGTTGGGACCGCCCTTGGTGAAATCATGGCAGGACTTGCAGCCTTTTGCCGCAGCCTGGCCCTTGGCGGGGTCGGCTGAGGCCAGAAGGGTTCCAACCGACACTGCCGGCTGATCACCGCCTGCCGTTGCCTCGCCGCCGGTGCCCGCTTCAGCGACTTCGATCAGGTAGCCCGGCTTTTCGGGCGCCTCGGCATGATAGATGACGCCCGAGAGTTCCTTCAGTCCGAACGCCATGAGGGCAGTGCCAAGAATCGCCCCGTAGATCTTGTAGTTCTCGTTCATTGACATGAAACCTTGGACCCCTTGAGCCTTCAATCGGGCGCGGAAACTAATTGTTTCTCATCGCCGCCGCAATACGTATAAGGGCACTTGCACCAATTTGCCGCGCCTCTGACTAACCCCATGATTGAAAACCAGAATACAATCGTTATCATACCCGCCCGCATGGCTTCGACCAGGCTCCCCGGAAAGCCGCTGGCCGATATCCATGGCTTGCCGATGATTGTACATTGCTGGAAGCGGGCGATGGAAGCCAATATTGGCCAGGTTCTTGTTGCGGCAGCCGAGATCGAGATTGCCGACGTCGTCCGGGCCCATGGCGGTGATGCGATCATGACGAATCCAGCGTTACAGTCGGGATCGGATCGGATCGCCGAAGCCTTGTCACTGCGCGATCCGCAGCGGCGGTTTGATTTCGTGGTCAATTTGCAGGGTGACCTTCCGACAATCGACTCGCTGTCGATCCAGCGCTGCCTTGCCGGGCTAACTAACGATGTGGCGGATATTTCGACCATCGCGGCCTTGATCGAAGCCCATGACGACGTCGAAAATCCCAATATTGTCAAAGCAATCGCTCCACTGAACAATGAGCGGGAAGTTGCCTTCGCGCGCGACTTCGTGCGCCGGCCCGGTTCGCGGCACTCTGCACCCTTTTGGCATCACATCGGCGTCTATGCCTACCGTCGGCCGGTGCTGGAACGATTCGTTTCGCTCGATGTCAGCGAGCGGGAGGCTGACCAAAAACTGGAGCAGATGCGCGCCCTCGACAATGACATGAAGATCGTGGTTGTGCGGGTCGATACCGTACCATTGGGGGTCGATACCCCCCACGATCTCGAAATCGCCCGCCGCATGCTGAGGACGTCCTGATGCCCCTTAAGATCGCCTACCAGGGTGAACCAGGTGCCAACTCGCATATTGCCTGCTTCGAAGCATATCCCTCCCACGCGCCTCTGCCGTGTGGAACCTTTGAGGATGCGTTCCAGGCGGTGAGCGACAACGAAGCAGCATTGGCGATGATCCCCATCGACAATTCAGTCGCCGGGCGGGTGGCCGATATCCATCATCTCCTGCCGCGTTCAAATCTCTATATCATCGGCGAGCATTTCTTGCCCGTGCATCACCAGCTGATGATTGCGCCGGAGTCTGACATTTCCACAGTCAAGACGGTTCACAGCCATGTCCATGCGCTTGGCCAGTGCCGGAAGGTCATTCGTGAGATGAGCCTCAAGCCGGTGGTGGCCGCCGATACCGCTGGCGCGGCGCGTGAGCTCTCGCAGACCCGGGATAGCTCGCGAGCCGCCATCGCGACCAGATTGGCGGCGGAAATCTATGGTCTCAAGATTGTCCGGGAAGACATCGAGGACGAGAGCCACAATACAACGCGTTTCGTCGTACTTTCGGCAACGCCTCAGGATGCGGAGCCCGAGGATCTGACGGTCATCACAACCTTCGTATTTCGGGTGCGGAATGTGCCGGCGGCGCTGTACAAGGCGATGGGCGGGTTTGCCACCAACGGCGTCAACATGACCAAGCTCGAGTCCTATCAGATCGAGGGCCAGTTTTCGGCGACACAGTTCTATGCCGACATCGAAGGCCATCCTTCCGGCAGGCATGTCAGGCTGGCCATGGAGGAGCTTGAGTTCTTTACCAACTACCTGCGCGTGCTCGGCATCTACAAGGCCTCGCCGCATCGCGCCGAGATCGCGCGCCGCGTCCGGGAGCTTCAGGGCAGTTGAAGAGCTGCCTTTACAAGGTCATGGGCGATGGCCATGGGATTGGCTGCATAGAGGCCGTCAGGGTGAGTGCGGTCGACCATTGAACGTGCCTCGCCGGCGGAAAACCAGCGGGCTTCTTCCAATTCTTTTTCATCGATGACGATATCCGACGAAAGCGCCTCGCCAATGAGGCCGATCATCAGGTTCGACAGGAAAGGCCAAGGCTGGCTGCTGACGTAGCGCACCATTCCGACGCGGATTCCAGCTTCTTCGAAAACCTCGCGGCGGGCGGCGTCCTCGATGGTTTCCCCGGGTTCGACGAAACCCGCCAGGGCGGAGTACATTCCTGGATTCCAGGATTTCTGGCGCCCAAGCAAAATGCTACCATGATGCCGGACGATTATGATCACGACGGGATCGGTCCGCGGGAAGTGGTCCATGCCGCAGGAGGGGCAGTGCCGGCGGTAGCCGCCATCTTTCACTTCGTTGCGGGTGCCGCAATTGGAGCAAAAGCTCCGCCGCTCATGCCACTGAACCAGCGATCTGGCTTGAGCGAGGATACCGAGCTGTTCGGGCGGCAGCGCCTCCTCAATTGCCAGGCTGCGGAGATCATGCAGATTCTCGGTTTCTTCGGTCTTCGCCGCGAACCAGGGCGAACCTTCAGAATCAATGCCGAGGAACACTGTAACTTCTGCTGGTGGCAGGAAAGAGGTAACCAGATTTCCGTTGAGCACTACGGTTCGATCACCGCTGATGCGGACGAACCGGGCGCTTGGACTGGACCTTTGTGCCGCGATCCAATTGCCGTCCGGCCGTTCGTTGGCGTGGCGATTGAGAGTGTTGACGACGTATGCAAGCGCCATGATGAGTTAGCCCGAAAATGAAAACGCGCCCATCGCTTTTGGCCTGGACGCGTTGTGCCTTCAAGTAGATTGGGAGTTCAGCCGTTGGCGGCCTTGGGGGCCGCGGCCTCCCGCTCCTTCAACATGCCATCGACGACGACAACGGTGCGTTCGAGGTCAGCAATGGCATCTTCAAGTTCGACCCGCTGTATGCGCAAGGCCTCCAGACGTTCGCGCATCTTTGTCGATGCGATGCGGAGTTGCGTGAGCTGGCCATCCCGCAGATTGTACAGATCAAGCATCTCTTTGATCTCTTCCAGCGCGAAACCGACTTTCTTGCCGCGCAGGATCAATTGCAGGCGGGCGCGGTCGCGGTAGCTGAAGAGGCGGGTCCAGCCACGGCGCGCCGGGTGGAGCAAGCCTTTCTGCTCGTAAAAGCGGAGGGTGCGCGGCGTCACTTCAAACTCGCGGCAGAGTTCGGTGATCGAGTAGGTGCGGTCGTGGTTCGACCGGTCTTTGCTATCTTTTGCAGTCATGATTCGTTGGCTCCAAACGGCTTCTTTCTGGCAGATGACGACCGATATAGGCGTTTTTTTTCAGCGAGGGTATCCCCCGCGTCAATACCAAAGCGCAAAATCCATTCATTTTTATCATTAGGGTTACAGCTAACCCAGGCGAAACTGCTGCCCTGCCTCACCCATCAGACCGTCGATTCGCACCAAAGGATCAATCGCTTAACTGAATATTTACCAAAAACGTTAACTTTTGCACAGGGAAATCCTGTGCCCGTCAAGTGTTCCGTCGACGTCGATGGTCATGAGGGTGCCGGCAGTCGAGAGAAGAAAACACAATGAAACCGGGCATTCCGTGGAGCGTCAAAGGCATCGAACCGGAGGTCCGGGAAGCGGCAAAGCATGCTGCCCGGCGGGCTGGAATGACCTTGGGCGAGTGGCTGAACTCAGTGATTCTCGACCAAAACGAGTCCGGACCGGCAGACCAACAGCCTGGAATTGAAGTTCCGGGACAAGAATTTGAGCAGGCTGCGGCCGAACCTGCTCCGCCGCCGCAATTGCGACGGACGGAACCACCCGCGCGCCGCCCAGAAACCACGACGCGTCTCGAAGACATCGCTCAGCACTTGTCACAACTGGCCCAACGCGAACGCGAGTCGGCGACCATCATGCCCTACGAGGCGCCACGCCATCGCAACGAAGATCGCGATACGCTCAACCGCATTATGAGCCGTATCGACAACAACGAACGCCAGGCCGTCGAAGCATTCACCGCTGTGAATGAACGGCTCTCGGTTCTCGGCAGTCAGATTGCCCATTCCAGGCCGAAAGCCATTGAGAAGCCGGAGGACGTTCCAGGCTACATTGCCTTGGAAACGGCCATTCGCAATGTTGTCGAACACATCGAGATCAGCGAGAAGCGCACGCGCGGAAGCCTGAAGTCGATGCAGGACCGCATGGGCGAAATGGTCGAGCGTGTCTCGCTGCCGAGCAATCCAGACGAGCTGGTACGTTCGGCACCGGCCTTTTCGAGCCTTGAGACACGCATCGCTGAAATGGCCGGACGGCTGCAGCGCTCGGAAAATCTGCTGTACTCCGGCCTGCCGGACGCGGTTCGGAAGGAGCTCGATCTCCTGACCGAACGCATCGAAGGCGTGCGTGCTTCCTCTGAACAGATGGCAACCCACGCTCAGGTCTCGGCCGCCGGCGTGGCGCGCAATGAACTTCGCGACATTGAGGCGCGCATTCTTGGTGTGCTCAAGGAAGCCCAGGCGACGATCGGATCGCAACAATCGACGGTCGTCGATCTTCAGCGGTTGCGTGGTGAAGTCGGCGGCCTTAACAAGCGGATCGACGAGGTTAAGCAGGCGACTGCTTCTGAACGCGATGTTCATGCCTTGCGGGTGGCGGTGGAACAGCTGTCCACGCGCGTCGCGCAGGGACCCGATATGCGTCCGATCGCCGACATGGAGCGGCGGCTGGGGGAACTGAACCGCAAGCTCGATCAGGACAACGCTTCGACGCGTACTCTGCCGCAGTTTGGCGAACTTGAACGGCGCATTGCCGAACTCGATCATCGGCTAGCCGACGCGATGCGATTGCAAGGCGATCAACAAGCGGTGAAAGCGCTGGAGCAACACATCGCCGCGGTCAATGAGCGCGTCAGCCATACGGAAGATCAACTCGGTCACCTTGAGACGATGGAAAAGGCGATCCATCAGCTCTACGACAGTCTCGAGCAGAGCCGCTCGCATGTCAGTCAAACCGCGGAAGACGCGGCAAATCGCGCCGTGGAGCGGGTACTTGCCACGCAAGCTCTATCGGGCCCATCGCCCGAATTGCGGGCGATGGAAGAAGGCCTCAGGGCGGTGCGCGAAAGTGCCATGAGCGCCGAGCAGCGCAACCAGGAAACACTTGAAGCCGTTCACGAAACGCTTGAGCAGATCGTCAGCAAACTCGCCGAGCTTGAGACGGCGGCTGCCGGCCATCAACTTGCCGTCAACATGGCACAGCAGACCGGGGAGCAAACTCACCCAGGTGCTGGCCCCGCCTCGCCCGATGGGCCGGTAGAGCGTCCAGCGGCGGCCCAGCCGCAATTCTACGATCCTGATGGGGTCTTTGAACAGCAACCGTTCGACGCCCCTGCCGAGACAGCCGCCGCGTGGTTCCCGGTTCAGGATGCGCCGGCCGGTAGCCAACCTGCTTTTGTGCCGCCGCAGGCCACCGTTCCGGAATCTCCGCAGCCGCGGATGCCCGATTTCACTACATCGATTCCTCAGGCCGCTGCTGCGGACTTCACGGCGGGAACGGCTGCTGGTGGCGATGACTTCATCGCGGCCGCCCGCCGCGCGGCGCAAGCTGCGGCCTCACGGCCCAACGTTACTTCGTCCGAAGCGCGGCCGATGGCCATGCCGGCCGCCCCGAATGCTTCAGCTTTCTCAATTTTCAGAAGAAAGCAGACGCCGGCTCCGATCACCTATGTCAACGGCCGGCCAGT
>JANPCS010000238.1:0-4938 GCA_031431065.1 Hyphomicrobiales bacterium
GACATCTATTTCGGGCCAACTCCTCCCAATGGCTTGACGGTCACCAATCTTCAGGTTTTGTGGGAAGCAGCTGACAGCAATCCGATGATGTATTCCGCCGAAGGCCTGGTATTCGAAATCGTCAGAACCGATGATCTTTCGGTTCTGTTGTCATGCACGACGATTATCACCGCGCCTGACAGCCCCGTCGGCGTCCATGGCTGCCGGAACACCGCCTCAGCCACCGTGCCCGGAGGCACCTTCCTGGCGATCAGAGTGAAATATCCGCTGTGGTACGACCGCAACGTGCAGATCGACTTTCACGCCCGGGCGAGCTTTCAGTATTTCTAATACTTCCTGAGCAGCCCGATCAGCCGTCCCTGCACCCGCACCCGGTCGGGGCCATAAATCTGCGTCTTGTACAGCGGGTTGGCGGCTTCGAGCGCCACCGAGTCGCCCTTGCGGCGCAGACGTTTGAGCGTCGCTTCCTCGTCGTCCACAAGCGCTACGATGATGTCGCCGTTATGCGCCGTATCGCCTTTGCGGATCAGCACCGTGTCGCCCTCGAAAATCCCGGCCTCGATCATCGAATCGCCCTTGACCTCGAGCGCGAAGTGTTCGCCGGCCCCCAGCATTTCCGGCGGCACGGTGATGTTGGAGGTGTGATCCTGAATGGCCGAGATCGGCACGCCCGCCGCGATCCGCCCCATCATCGGCACCACGGCCCCGCGCGGTGCCCCGTCGTTCGACGCCGCCATCGGTTTCACCCGGCCCAAGTTGCCCTGAATGACACTGGGCGAGAAACCGCCGGACTTCTTCGGCGTGAGGCTGGGCGAATGGCTCTCCGGCAGCTTCAACACTTCCAAAGCTCGCGCCCGGTTCGGCATGCGCTTCAGGAAGCCGCGCTCCTCCAGCGCCACGATCAACCGGTGCACGCCGGATTTGGATTGCAGGTTCAGCGCCTCCTTCATCTCCTCGAAGGACGGCGGAACGCCTTCTTCCTTCAAGCGCTCGTTTATGAACAGCAGGAGTTCGAGTTGCTTGCGTGTCAGCATGGCCTTTAAGTCTCGCTTCACTTGATGGCGGGAGCTTGAGCCCCCGGATTCGGAACAAACCCAAAACAACGATATCCGTTGCTGTTTAGTTCTGCAAGTGTTTACTTTCTGTAACTGTCAGAAATCAAGCAGCAGAACCGGAACTACCGTACCGGCCGCCGCCTCAGGCGCGTTGGGCGGCCGGATAATAAGGGCCTGGGCGTCACGAAACGTGCGCTGCATGGAACTGTCCTGGCGGCCAAAGGGCGTCGCCACCCGGGTGCCGTCAGCGTGGGTCTCAAGCGCCGCCCGCACATAATCCTGGCGCCCGTCATTGGCCTTCATGGCAGCGCCCAGCATGGCGGTTGTTTCGGGCGGCACCTTGAGGCCCAGCATGGCGTTGAGCAGCGGCAGCAGAAAAAGTCTGGCGCACACCTGCGCCGACACCGGATTTCCCGGCAGGCCCAGCACATTGAGCTGGCCCCTGCGGCCATACATCAGGGGCTTTCCTGGGCGCAGGGCGATCTTCCAGAAATCGACCTTCACGCCGGCCAGCTTCAGCGCCTCCTGCACATAGTCATGGTCACCCACCGAGGCGCCGCCGGTGGTCAGCAGAATGTCGGCGTCCGCCGCTTTCCCGATCGCCCGGACCGTCGCCTTGAGATCGTCCTTCACGATGCCGAGGTTGGTCACGCGCGCCCCGAAATGCTCGGCCAGAGCCGCCAGTGCCGTCGAGTTGGAGGAGATGATCTGATCAGCATTGGGCCTGGCGCCCGGTTGCACCAATTCATCACCAGTTGCGAAAACCACCACATGCGGTTTCTTCCGGACACGGACGGTTGCGCAATTCATGGCGGCGGCAAGGCCAAGGTCGCGGGCGTTGAGCTTTGTTCCAGCTGGGATCAGCTCCTCGCCACTTCTGAAATCCAGCCCGCGGCCGCGCACGTTCTGACCGGCGCGTAACGGTTCACGGCAGGTGATGCGTTCGCCGTCGACCTCGACATTCTCCTGGATGATCACCGCGTCAGATCCCTTGGGGAGCGGAGCGCCGGTGAAGATACGCACCGCTTGCCCGCGTTTCACCGGGCCCTTGAAGCGATGCCCCGCCGCCGAAATGCCGATGACTTTGAGTTGGGGTTCATCGCCGGCAATCACCGCGTAGCCGTCCATGGCGGAGCCCTCGAAGGGCGGTTGGTCGCGGCGGGCCTTGAGGGGCGCGGCCAGCACCCGGCCGATGGCCTGGGAAAGCGGCACTTGTTCCACGCCCGAGAGTTTTGCAGCCCCTATGATGCGGGCCAGTGCGTCGGCAACGGAGAGCAGCGCCATCTCAGTCCCCCGTAAAAGAGCCGGACTTGCCGCCGGATTTTTCGATCAGCCGGAGATCGGTAATGCGCATGCCGCGATCCACCGCCTTGCACATGTCATAGAGCGTCAGACAGGCAACCGAGCAGGCGGTCAAAGCCTCCATCTCGACGCCGGTCTTGCCCTCGACTTTCACAATGGCCGTCACCGCGATGCTCGACGAAGCCACATCGGGCAAAAACTCGACCGCAACCTTGCTGATCATCAGCGGATGGCAGAGCGGGATCAACTCATGGGTCTTCTTCGCCGCCATGATGCCCGCAATGCGCGCCGTGGCGATGACATCGCCCTTCTTCGCCTTGCCCTCGATAATGAGCGCCAGGGTCTCCGGCAACATCTCGACGCGCCCCCTGGCCGTGGCACTGCGGCTGGTGATATCCTTCGCCGAAACATCCACCATGTGGGCGTTTCCGGCTGCGTCGAGATGCGTGAGCTTGCTCATGGCTTGGTCAATATAGCACGAGTTGCCGCCGCAACATCTGCCTGCCGCATCAGGCTCTCGCCAATGAGGAAGGCGTTGACGCCGCATTGCGCCAGCCGCGCCAGATCGGCCGGTGCGGACAACCCACTCTCGCCCACCACCAGGCGGTCCTTAGGCACCAGCGGCGCCAGCCGCTCGGTCGTCTCAAGCGATGTCGTGAAGGTATGAAGATCGCGGTTGTTGATGCCGATCATCCGTGAACGGAGTTTCAAGGCGCGTTGCAGCTCAGTCTCGTCGTGAACTTCGATCAGAACGTCGAGCCCCCAGTCCGCCGCCGCCGCTTCAAGTTCGGCGGCCAGCCCATCGCCGATCATCGCCATGATCAGCAGGATGCAATCGCCGCCCCAGGCGCGGGCTTCCAGCACCTGCCAGGGATCGAGCATGAAATCCTTGCGCAACGCCGGCAGCGAACAAGCGGCCCGCGCCTCGCTTAAGAACTCCGGAGCACCCTGAAAGGATGGTGCATCGGTCAACACCGAAAGACAAGCGGCACCACCAGCCTCATAGGCTTTGGCAAGCGACGGCGGATCGAAATCGGCGCGGATCAGGCCTTTGGAAGGGCTCGCCTTCTTGATCTCGGCAATAAGTCCCCACCGTCCGTCCGCCGCCTTGGCCTCAAGCGCCGCCACGAAACCGCGCAGCGCCGGCGCTGCCCTGGCGCGTGCCTCAAGCTCGGAGCGGGGCAGGGCCAGTTTGGCCGCCGCCACCTCCTGGCGCTTGTAGGCGGCGATCTTGTCGAGAATGGTGGACATCAGCTGTTCGAAACCCGTACCAACTTGGTAAGCACGGCTTCAGCCGCGCCACCGTCGATCGCCGCTTGCGCCATTGCCACTGCACTCTTCAGATCGCCAGACTTTCCCGCCACCACGAGCGCTGCTCCCGCCGTCATCACCGCGGCATCGCGAAAGGGAGAGGGCTTGCCGGCCAACACGTGGCGCAGCGCATCGGCGTTATGCGCGGCATCAGCCCCTTTCAACTGCTCAGCCGTCGAGCGCGGCAGGCCTGCAGCCTCCGGCGTCACCTCGAAGCTCCGGATGGCGCCGTCCTTCAACTCGCTGATCCAGCTGGTGCCGCTCGGCACTATTTCGTCGAAGCCACCTTCGCCGTGGCAGATCCAGCAGGCCTCGCACCCGAGGTTCTTCAGAACTGAGGCGAGCGGCTCAACCCAGGCCTTTGAAAACACGCCGGTAACCTGACGCCGGACACTGGCCGGATTGGACAGCGGTCCGAGCAGGTTGAAGATCGTCCGGGTTCCCAGTTCCACTCTGGACGGCCCCACATGCTTCATGGACGAATGATGCGCCGGCGCAAACATGAAACCCAGGCCCGCTTCGGCAATGCAGTGCGAGATGACATCCGGCGGAATATCGAGCTTGACGCCCAGCGCCAGCAGAACATCCGCTGCTCCAGACTTGGACGACAGCGCCCGGTTGCCGTGCTTGGCCACTTTAAGCCCCGCACCCGCCGCCACGAAGGCAGCGCACGTCGATATATTATACGAGCCCGAGGCATCGCCTCCGGTGCCGACAATGTCGATGGCGCCGGCCGGCGCTTCCACCCGCAGCATTTTCTCGCGCATGATTTCAACGGCCCCGGTGATCTCGTCCACCGTCTCGCCGCGCACCCGCAATGCCATCAGCAAACCGCCGATCTGCGCTGGCGTCGCCTCGCCCGACATCATCACATTGAAAGCGGCACGCGCTTCCGCGCGGCTCAACGCGGTGCCGTTGGCCACCTTGGCGATGAGCGGTTTCAAGTCAGCCATCAATGTTTCCTTGCCAGATCGAGGAAGTTCCCGAGGATGGCATGGCCATGCTCGGAAGCAATGCTTTCCGGGTGGAACTGCACGCCATGCACATTGAGAGTTTTATGCTGGAGGCCCATGATCAGTCCATCAGTTTCAGCGGTGATTTCGAAGCAGTCGGGCAGGCCCGCTTTTTCAACCACGAGCGAGTGATAACGCGTGGCTTCAAAATCCTTCGGGATATCCTTGAACACGCCCTTGCCGCCGTGATGGACGGTGGAGAGCTTGCCGTGCATCAGCTTAGGGGCGCGCACCACCTTGCCGCCAAAGGCCTGGCC
>JANPCS010000239.1:0-2757 GCA_031431065.1 Hyphomicrobiales bacterium
GGCATCGTCCGGAGCGAGCTGGATGGCCTTGTCGGCGTTTTCGGCGCCGAGCTTCAACGCCTCCTCAAAGCTATGTTCCTGCTCGTGCCACCCGAAAACCGCGTCCCTCTGATAGGTGTGGGCCAAGCCGATATAGCCGAATTGCGAGTTCGGATCCGCTTCGATCGCCTTGAGGCTGAACTGCCGTTGCAACTCGGTTCCCCCGGCGGAGAAATCCTTTTGGATCACGGCATACCCCATCAGGTAATAGTGAAGCGCGCTGACCCGCGCTGCGCCGCTCTGTGGCAAGGGCCGCTCGATCCTGCGCCCGACCCGGCCGGCAAGCGTGCGGATGATTTCCTCCTGGACGACGAAAAGATCGCCAATCTCGCGGTTGTAGGTGTTGGCCCAGAGATGCGATCCGTCATGCGCATTCAGCAACTGCGCGGTCACTTTCAGCCGGTCTCCGATCTTCTGCTGGCTGCCTTCGACCAGGTAGTCGACGCCGAGTTCATCGCCAATCTGCCTGGCGTCGACCGGTTTGCCGCGGTACTTGAAGCTCGAGTTGCGGGCGATCACCGCATAGGTCTTGCTCCGCGCCAGCTCGGTGATGATCCCCTCGGCGACGGCATCGCTGAGATATCCCTTGTCCACGCCGGTACTGAAGTCGTCGAAGGGAAGGACCGCAATCCTTGGCATGTCACTCGAACGATCCGGATCGGTTCGCCATGATTCTGAGCCGTAGTATGCGCCGATCACTGCCGCGACTAGAACGATTGCAGCAAGAATGAAGCCGCGCGGCGAGAAGCGTGTCCTGGCTCGATCCGTGCCGTCCGCGGCGTCTGGGACCGCCGTGTCCAATGCATCGGCATTCAGACGGTAGCCTCGCTTGGGGAAAGTCTCCACGATCACGTGCGCGTCGTCCCCCACTGCGCGGCGAATATCGGCAATGCACTGGGTAAGGCTGTCCTCGGTCACGAAAGTGTCGGGCCAGACCACACGCATCAGCGCGTCCTTGGACACGATCTCGCCCGGCCGCGCCGCGAGCGCGGAAAGTACCTCGGCGGACTGACTGCGAAGTTCTAGCGCCTTGCCGTCGGCGGTCCGGAGTTCCCTGCTCTTCGTCAGGAAGACAAAACCGCCAAACGTCACGATTTCAGCAGATTTCGGATCAATTTCAGGTTCCTTTCGGGACATTTCACCTTCCTGGCGCGCTTTCTATCCTAGCCAATTCGGCCATCTCCTCATCGCCTTCAAGCGATCCCAGCAACCCCGGATTGGAAAGGAGGATAACATGAAACGGACCTCGCTCGCCATCGCACTTACTTTTCTTTCGGCAGCGCCATCGGCCGCGGAGACGGATTCCCGCATCGCGAAATTCTGTGGCCCCGGCCATGTCAACGAGGTTGCCTCGGACGGCGACGTCCGTTCTAACCCGGCTGGATACTATGTCGCCAGCCTCGGGCAGCAAGTCAGCGAGAATGACCCTCGCATCTTGTTGACGGCGAGCGACGAATTCTACCTCTGCACCCGGCCGGCCGCCACGCCCATTATGGAAATGTCGGAGTTTCAGTTGCTGATGAACGAACGCAGGGTGAAGTACCTTTTCGTGCCAGTCATGCGGCGCGGCACCCGCTCATCATCCTGAACCGCCGCTCGACCGTAATCCGGACTAGTTGCACCTAGAAGAGAACCCCCCCATGAAATCGCGAACCCTTAACGCCCGCCGTATCGGCATGCTTATGATTGCATTGTGCGCGTTCGGACTGCTGACGCCAGCCACGATGGCGGAAGAAGCCAAATTCGCCGTTAATCCGGTCGTCGAGGCAAAGGTGAAGGAACTGCCTCCCGGACCATTGTTCTGGCGGCTAGAAAATTTCCCAACCCTGAAGCAGGCCCAGGGCGCCGCGGGCCCGACCTCGCTTGCGGCGGAGGTCGAGGGAAAAGTCTGGCTGTTCACCCTTGGACCGAAAAGTGGCGCCTCGACTGGCGGAACCCATGTCGTCGACATCGGACCCCTGCCGCCGATCAACGCGAGCGAGTATCTGCTGCGCGTCAACCGCGCCGGTGGTGCGCCCGGCGCCAAGACGAAGGTCCATTCGCATCCGGGACCGGAGGCCTTTTATGTGCTAACCGGCAAAGTCGGCCAGAGGACGCCCAACGGCCTAAGCTATGTCGAAGCCGGCGGGACCATGATAGGACACGGGGCCGACACGCCGATGGAAGTGTTCAACGCCGGCTCAACCGATCTCGATGAACTGGCCATCTTCGTCGTGGACGCCAGCCGGCCGTTCTCGTCGCCAGCTAAGCTCGACTGAGGCGACGTTTCGCGGAGTGCCCATGTTTGGCACTGGCTGAAGCGACACCCCAGCGGAGACCCGCAAGACTCTGACCTGCTCGAATTTTTGCTAACACTTGGACGGTTGGTGTGGTACGTAGATCGACCAAGTCCCGGTCGGTACTCCCTCAATGGAGGCTTATGATGCGCTGGTGTGTCGGCTGTCTCATCGCGATTTCTGCCTTGGCATCTCCCGCTCCAGCCGCGCCCATTCATGATGCGGCCAAGAAAGGAGATGTTGCCGCGATCACGGCAGCACTTGAGGCGGGCGCTGATGTTAACGAGAGTGACGGCTGGTCGACACCACTCTGGTATGCCGCCCGCCGTGGCCATGAGGATGCCGCCAAACTATTGATTGCGCGAGGTGCAGACGTCAATCTCACAACTAAAACTTCTGGCCCGCCACTTCTCGGTGCCATCGAGCGCAAGAACGCCGTTCT
>JANPCS010000240.1:0-9521 GCA_031431065.1 Hyphomicrobiales bacterium
GTCCTCGCGGCTGAACACCGGCACCGGCGCCCCGGCAATAGGCCCGGTGGCGGCGATGGCGACAATCGTCGGATCGTCTCCCGCCAGCTTCGGGTGATCGAGTGCCAGATTGCGCACCTCGATCTTGTCATGGGTGTCGCGCTTATAGCCCTCGACGATGACCAGATCGCAGGGCGCCAGCTTGGCGAGAATCTCGTCAAGCGAGGGTTCGGTCTCCTGCCCCATCTCATGGATGATCGCCCAGCGGTACCGCGAGACGACGGCCACTTCCGAAGCACCTGCCTTGCGATGGCGGAAACTGTCGCGCCCCTCGTGATCGATATCGAAGGAGTGATGCGCGTGCTTTACCGTCGCCACGCGGCGGCCGCGGCGTGTGAGCTCCGACACCAGTTTTTCGACCAGCGTGGTCTTGCCGGCATTCTTGAAGCCGGCCACGCCGATGACCTTGTTCATGGATTGAACTCCACAGCGATCCGCTCTGCTTTGGTAAGCTCTTCCGGCGTATTCACGTTGAAGAACGGATCGTATGGCACGTCCGGCCATTCCACCGCCGCCGCGCCACAGGATTTTGCCCAGTCCTTGACCCGCACCAACCCGGCATCATGGATCGCCGCTTCAAGTTCTTCCAGCAGCCCGTGCGACCACAACCCGGTGAGGAAATGCTGCTGTCCGCCAGAGGCTGCAATAACAGCTACGGAATGCACCTCGGCGAGTCTCGCGGTCAGATCGCGTGGCAGGAATGGCGCGTCGGACGGAACCGTGAGCACGGCGTCGAAGCCTTTTTCGCGCGCAAAGCTCAGCGCCGCATGCAATCCGGCAAGCGGCGATCCGATGCCGGGAAGCCGGTCGGCAATGGCACTCAGTCCGAATTCAGCAAACCGCGAGGCATCGTCATTGGCGTTGATGACGACCGTCGTAACTTGGCGCGCGATACGCTCCACCACATGGCTCAGCAGCGCCTTGCCTTCAAGCATTGCGAAAGCCTTCTCGCGACCCATGCGCGCGGAACGGCCACCGGCAATGATGACTCCGGCTATTCTCATGCGTGGGCATAGATCCGCTGCTGCGGAATCCAGATGGTGATGGCATCGCCACTCCGCACCGCTCCTTCCGCCTCGATCCAGCCGACGACACCGCGCTTGTGCTTTGCAGCCTTGACGAACCCCGTCACCTGTTCCGGGTGAAGCCTCTCGATGATCTCGGCGGGATAGCGGCAGGGCAGGTTTTCGATGTCGATGACGATCATCGCGCCGGATGGGAACTGCAACCTCGTGGACGGCGGCAGCAGCGTGAGATCAGGGATGCCCGTGGTCACCATGTTGGCACCTACCCATTCGGGCTTCACCTGCGGAATGCCCATGGCCGTCGCTATGTCGGCGAGTTCCTCAACCGACAGGATCGACACCTGCCGGACGTTCTTGACTTCCGTGCCGCGCTTGAACTGTTTCAGCATGCGGCTGTCGGACAGGCGTGTCAGCCCGCCGTGGCAATCGCCATCGATACCCGAAAACAGCAATTGCATCTCCGCGACCACCTGCTTTTCGAGTCCGGTCTCGCGGTCCGGGTTGGCCAGAAGGATTTCGACTTTGCACTGAAACGGCAGCTTGGTGAGAAGATCGGACAAGGGTGTATCTCCGGAATGGGCGATGCTAGTCTCTAGCCCGTTCATATCTGGAAATCATGTCCGAAAATCTTTCCGAAATCACCCTCGATCTGTCAGGCCTGCTCTGCCCGATCCCCGTTCTCAAGGCGCGCAAACGCCTCGAATCCCTGCAATCCGGGCATGTGCTCAAGGTCATTGCCACCGACCCCATGTCGGCCATAGACATGCCCCACTTCTGCAACGAGCAGGGCCACGCGCTTCTCGAACAATCCCGGGAAGGTGTCGCCCTCATATTCAGGATCAGACGCAAATGAACTTCGATTTCGGCAGTTTCAACAACTGGGGTCAATTGAAGACGGTGGCGCTCCGCGATGTCGACACCGCCTTTGCCAGCGATGCCAAGATCGACGCCGAATGGCGGGATTTGAACTACCATTCGCGGCCCGATCTCGCCAACGCCCGCAAGGAATATGCGGTGGTGGAAGCGGTGCTGAAATCCGCCGGTGCCGAGATCATCAAGTTCCCGGTGGGCGATGGCTTGACGCTCGATTCGATCTACACCCATGACGCTCTGATCGTCACACCACGCGGTATCGTCAAGCCGCGCATGGGCAAGCCGCAGCGTCGCAAGGAGTCCGAAGTCAACGGCGCGGCCCTCGAAAAGCTTGGGCTTCCCATCGCTGGCGAGATCACCGGCGAGGGCGAGGTCGAAGGTGGCGACCTCGTGTGGATCGACCGCTACACGCTTCTCGCCGGCATCGGCTATCGCACCAATCTCGAAGGCGTCCGCCAGCTCGGCGAACTTGCCGGCGAAGATGTCGAAATCCTGTGGTTCGACATGCCGCACTACAAGGGCCGCTCGGATGTCTTCCACTTGATGTCATGCCTGAGCCCGCTCGATCATGATCTGGCGGTCGTCTATCCGCCCCTCATGGCGGCCCGCCAGATCGAGTTCCTCGAATCCCGCGGCATCAAATTCATCGAAGTTCCGGCTGAAGTATTCGACACCATGGGCTGCAACGTGCTGGCTCTTGGCCCGCGCCACGCGATGATGGTCGAAGGCAATCCCGAAACCGAGCGCCGCATGAAGGCGGCCGGCGTCAAGGTCGAGGTCATCAAGGGCTACGACATCTGCCGCAAGGGCGAGGGCGGCCCCACCTGCATGACAAGGCCGCTCGTACGGGGCTAAGCCAGCAACTCCTGCACCTTCTTCGAAAACCCCACCGTCACGCTGCCGTCCGTGTGCTCGATAAGCGGGCGGCGGATGAGCGACGGATTCTCAACGGCCAGCGCCACGGCCCTGGCTTCGGTGAGATCGGCGATCTTCTCGGGCGGCAGTCCGCGCCAGGTGTAACCAGCCCGGTTGATCATCTTTTCCCAGCCGCCAAGCGCCTTGGACCATGCGGCCACCTGCTCCTTGGTGATGGGGTTGTCCCGTACATCCGAGAAACTATGGGCGATCTTGTTCGCGTCAAGCCAGTCGATGGCCTTCTGGCAGGTCGAGCATTTGTTCAATCCGTAGAGTTTCAGGGCCATGGCATTACCTGTTGAGTGAAAGCGTCTTGTCGGTGAAGGCATCGGCACCGCCGGTGATCTGGTCGGTGAATGCCCGGAACAATTCCTCGATCATCCGCTTCTCGATATCCTTGACGATGAACACCAGCCGCGTCCGCTCGTCCACGTCCGGCCAGGCTGGCAGCCTGACCGGTGGATGAAACACGTGCTGGACGCCGTGCAGGACCACCGGCCGCGTCGGATCGTCGGAAACTTTGACGATGCCCTTCATCCGCAACATATTGGCGCCATGATAGGATTTGAGCAATTCCATGAACAGTTCAAGCCCCTGCGGGCTGATAGCGTTGGCCTCGCTGAAACTGAATGAGCGGATGTGATCGTCGTGCCGCGATACATCGCCGTGATGATGATGCCCGCCTTGATCATTTCCGTGATCGTGCCCATCGTGCCGGTGCCGCCGCCCGCGTTTTTCACCGGTCTCGTAGGCTTCCGCCGCGAGCCACTTTTGCACGTCGGCAGTTTTCTTGGCGGGATCGAACAGGCCCATGGTGAACAGCCGTTCCGCTGTTGCTTCATTACGATGTGTGGACAGCAGCCGTGCCGCCGGGTTGAGCTTGCGCAGTCGCGCGATGATGGCGAACAGCATGTCCTCGCCTTCGCGGCCTTCCAGCAGATCGATCTTGGTGAGTACGATGCGATCCGCCACCGCCACCTGCTTCACCGCCTCCGCGTGGGCATCAAGTGTTGCCATGCCGTTGAAGGCATCGACCACGGTGATGACGCCTTCGAGCCTACAAGCTGCGAGCAGGCCCGGTTCGCTCATCACCGAATGCAACACCGGTGCCGGGTCGGCGAGGCCTGTCGTCTCGATCACGATGCGGTCGAAGCGTTTGATCTCGTTCCGTCCGCGCCGTGCCAGCAGATCATGGATCGTATCGATGAGATCGCCACGAATGGTGCAGCACAGACACCCCGACGCCATCTCGATGACATTCTCGTCAGCCCGTTCAACCAGCAGATGATCGATGCCGGTATCCCCGAATTCGTTGATGATGACGGCGGCATTGCTTAAAAAAGGGTCCTTCAGCAGGAAGTTCAGCAACGTCGTTTTCCCGGCACCCAGAAAGCCGGTAAGGATCGCGACGGGAATGGGGTTCTCTGCCATGGCGTTCAAGTCTTCCATCTTCCAACAAGGCTCGATGCCACAAGGGCGGCAAGAACCAGCCCGCCACCGGCATATTGGTTGATCAACAGCCGCTCGCCAAGGATCACGGCGGCGATGCCGGTCGTAACCACCGGTTCGAGATTGTAGAAGGGCGCCACGATCGAGGCCGAGACAAAGCGCAACGACAGCATTTGCATCATGTAGGAGACGACATAGACTGCCCCTAGGCCCGCCATGAAGGCTAGCCCCATAGGCGTGCCCGTGCCGCCCGGCATGAATTGCAACTTGCCGGAACTGGCAATGAGTGCGACTGCCAGAATAGCCGGCCAGATGGCGACATGAACGAGACAGCCGAAAACGCTGGGCGTCATGTAGCGCGAGATCGACCGGCCGGTGAAGAACTGCAACACCGCACCAATGGTCGCCATCACGGCCAGCAACACGCCGCGGATATCAAGTGTTTCAAAACTCGGCCCGATGGCGATGGCCAATCCAATAAATGCGGCGAGTCCAATCAGGATGCGCAAGATGCCAGGACTGCGGCCCTCCGCAACTGGTGCCAGCAGCATGATGAGAACAGGGAAAAAGAAGAAAATGATAACCGCCAGCCCGACAGGAATGAACTGTACGGAGGCGAGATAACCGATCGACACCATGAGGGTTGCAACCGTCTGTCCGATGAAGCTGGGAACGGCGGCCCGGGGAACGCGCAGCACTTCGCTCCGCAGCACGGCGATGATGGCGAAGATTACGATGACCGCCGAAGTCCTGACCAGCGTGCTCTCAATTGGGGGAATACCGTTGACGAAACCGGCGCGGGTGAAGTTCGGCACCAGGCCATAGAGCGCGGCAGCACTCAGCCCGCAGGCGATTCCGAGACCGGCACGGTTGATCATCGCCGGTCAGTTCTTCTTCTTTTTCTTGGCCGTGGATTTCTTCTTGATTTTCAGGGCATCGGACCCTTGCGCCGTCGCCGCGGGCGTAGGCTTCGGCAGCTCCGGCGTCAACGCGGCGATTTGTGCGAAAGTCTCAGGCGTGATCACTTCGCATGTGGCGTTCTCGGACCGATACTGTGCGCAGGCGGCGAGGCTTTGCTTCTGGTCGAGATCCCACATCGCCGCGGCATAGCCGCCCTTGCCCGGCATGCGAATGAGCCCCGGCGTTCCTGGCAGTGACTTACCGCCGGGACTGAGAAGGCGGCCGCGCAACGCCATGTCCGCTGTTTCGGAAGTTTCGTAATTTCCAAAGGAAATGCCCCAGCCACCGATTTCCTTTGAACTGGCGAGAGTGATGGGCTTTTGTTTGCAGACCATACTGGTCATGTCGGCGGGAACGACGGCACCCGTCTTCATGTTCTGAATGGTGACGATTTTGGCATGTTGGCCCGCTGGCCGGGTGAAGCCGTCGACCAGCAGCATTTCAGCCAAGTCAGCACGGTGTTTGCCGCTTTTGGCGCCGAAGATAACCGCACCCAGCTTGCGTCCCCCGTGTGTCGCGGTGGCAACGAGATTGAATCCCGAATTGCAGACAAAGCCGGTCTTCATGCCATCAGCGTCAGGCATCTGCCGGATCAGCGAATTGCGGTTGGAGAGCCGGCGTTTGCCGACGGCAATCGCCTGCTGGGAATAGTAATGAGCGTGTTCGGGAAAATCGCGGAGCAGTGCAGTCGCTAGGACCGCGATGTCTCTGGCGGTCGAGATATGACGGGGATCGAAGAGACCGTTGGGATTGACGAAATTGCTGCCTGTCATGCCGAGGTTCCGCGCTCGTGCATTCATTTCTTCCGAAAAGTTGGCGATGGAGTCGGAAGACGCTTCGGCGAGCACATAGGCCATGTCGTTGGCACTGTAGACCAGCAAGGCCTGTAACGCAAAATCGACGCTGACAGTCCCGCCCGCCTTCACGCCGATCTTGCTTGGCGGCTGCACACTGGCGATTTCCGAGATCGGCACTTGTTGTTCAAGCGTCAGCTTCCCGCTTTTCAGTTTCTCGAAGACCACATAAGCCGTCATCAACTTGGTGAGCGAAGCGGGATACCAGGGTTCACCAGCGCGATCCTGCGACAGGACCTCGCCTGAAGCCGGATCGAACAGAATGGAAGGGCCAGCAGCCATGGCCGGCGGGGCGAGCGCCAGCAGACAAAACAGCAGTGCATAAACTCGATATCTCACGACCGGCAAGCTTTGACATCTCCCGAATTGGCGGAAAGCCGCCGAAGGATCACTTGTAGCCGATCCTGAAACCAGAAAAATCAGTCCAATCTGCGGCGGCTCGGCCGATCAGCTTGGTGCCCCTGGAGGGACTCGAACCCCCACGTCCTTGCGAACAACAGATTTTGAGTCTGCCGCGTCTACCATTCCGCCACAGAGGCTTGCAGGCGCCGGATTAATTGGCCTCTCTTGCGCCGTCAACCGGAAAGGGCGAGAAAGCCTTCATGATCCGCATCACCGATTCAGTCGCAATTGACGAGAATGACCTGGTCTGGAACTTCGTCCGGGCGTCTGGCCCTGGCGGTCAGAACGTCAACAAGGTGTCGTCGGCAGCCGAACTGCGCTTTGATGTCTCCAAGGCCATGTTACCGGATGACTTGAAGCTGCGCCTGCCAGCCATTGCCGGTCGGCAGTTAACCCAGGATGGCGTGCTTGTCATCACCGCCCAGGAATTCCGCTCGCAGGAGAGAAACCGCGAGACGGCTCTGCAGAAACTGATCGATCTCCTGCGCAAGGCCGCCCACCGGCCGAAACGCCGCATTGCGACGAGACCCACCAAGGCCTCAAAAACCCGGCGGCTGGCCACCAAGGCCAAGGACGCGCGCACCAAGAAACTGCGCTCGTCGCGGCCCGACACCGATTGATGGAAAAATGCTGAGAAAACTCTACGGCTGGACGCTCTCACTGGCGGCGCGCAAGACAGCTGAAATCTGGCTGGCGGTCATCGCCTTCATCGAAAGTTCGGTCTTCCTGGTGCCCGCCGACGTGCTCTTCCTGCCGATGGCTCTGGCCCGCCCGGCGAAGGCCTACCGCTTTGCCATGATTGCCACTATCGCCTCGACACTGGGAGGCATCGCCGGATATTTTCTGGGGTATTTTGCTTACGAGGCCCTGGCCAAACCGGTGCTCGGTTTCTACGGCAAGCTCGACGACTTCGAACAGCTGCGGCAATGCACTGGCGAAGACACGCTGATGCTCCTTTTGGTAACATCGGGTCTCTCCCATCTTCCGCCGATCAAGGTGGTCACCATCCTCGCCGGTGTCGTACAAGTCAGCTTTCTGTTCTTTGTTGTTTCCTGCGTCATGGCGCGTGGGGCACGGTTCTTTGCTTTGGCCTGGGCGCTGCGGCGTTATGGCGAGCCGATCCGCAACTTCATCGAGCAGCGTCTCGGTCTTATTGCCGCCACGGCGGCGGCCATACTGATAGGCCTCTATCTGATGGTAAAGTACACCGCTGCATCTGGAGCCCTGACATCATGCTGAGCGACGTGACCCCGCGGCGCGCCATACTGCTGATCCTGCTGGTTGCCACAGCAACTATTCTCGGAGCATGGATCTTCGAATATGCTGGCTTTACGCCTTGTGAGCTTTGCCTGAAACAGCGCTGGACCTACTATGCAGTCATGCTTGTTTCGGCCATCCTGGTGCTCGTGCCAAAGCCTTCGGACCAGATGATGCGGTATGGCCTGATGCTTTTGGGGCTGATCTGGATTTCCAGCATATCCTTCGGAGTTTATCACTCAGGTGTCGAGTGGCGCTGGTGGCCCGGGCCTTCTACGTGCACGGGCACCGGCGCTCTCTCCGATGGTCTACCGGACCTCACCAAGCCGGTGGTCATGTGCGATACGCCGGCCCTCCGCATTCTCGGCCTGTCGCTCGCCGGTTGGAACGCTGTGATTTCGCTTGGTATGGCTCTTGTGGCTTTGGCAGGCCTACGCCGTCAGGGCTCGAGTTCGGTGTCCCAGTAGAGGTAGTCCTGCCAGCTCTGGTGAAGGAAATTCGGCGGAAACAGCCGGCCATTGCGATGCAGCTGAGACACGCTCGGCCTGATTGGTTTCTGCGCAGGAAACATGTTGATCTGGTGCGGCAGATAGCCGCCCTTCATCAGATTGCAGGGTGAGCAGGCGGCAACGACATTCTCCCACGTCGTTTGACCGCCTTTGGACCTTGGCGTAACGTGATCGAACGTCAGGTCATCATGATCTCCGCAGTATTGGCACGTGAAGCGGTCACGCAAGAAGACGTTGAACCTGGTGAAGGCCGGTGCGCGCGACGGCTTCACATAGGTTTTGAGCGACACGACACTGGGAAGACGGAATTCGAAACTCGGGCTCCGCACCACGCGGTCATACTCCGAAACGATGTTCACTCGGTCGAGGAATACTGCCTTGATGGTATCCTGCCAGCTCCACAGAGACAAAGGATAGTAACTCAACGGGCGGTAATCCGCGTTGAGGACCAAGGCAGGGCAGGCTTCCGGCGCAACCGGCGCGAATTGCACGATCACCTCATCAGTTCGATTCCAGGAACCTACTATATCTGGTGTGACGGTCCTGTGAAGTCTTTAGATGATGCGCTGATCCATGCCCTTCAAGCCGCGATAATGTGCCCAGAGAAGCCGGGCGGCAGCGGCTCTGACGGGCCTCCAAGCCTCCGCCAGTACCAGCATCGCCTTCGGACCGGGACGCTCTCCTAAGTCCAGCAGGCTCTGAGCCGCCACTTGCAGTGCAAGATCGCCGGTTGGCCAGGCATCGATCCGGCGCAGCGCCGACAGCAAATAAATATCGGCGGTCCACGGTCCAATACCGTGGATGCGAGTCAGGCTGGCAAGAATCTCACGATCAGGCAGTGTCTCGAATGCCTCATGCTCGAAAACATCAGCCGCGGCATGGAACGTCCTCGCCTTGGTCCCTGAAAGTCCGAGAGCCTGGAGTTCCTCAATCGGGCAGGCAAGTACGCTGGCGCCCTCGAAAGAACCAAGCCGTGTTTCGAGACGGTTCCAGATCGCTTCGCCGGCTTTCAGTGAGATCAGTTGATCGGTGACGATCCGCAGCAGGCTCTTCAATCCGGGTTCCATATGACGGAGCGAGGGCAGGCCGTGACGATCCAGGACGCGGACAAATCTTGGTTCAACCGAGATGAGTTGCGCAATGGCGTGGCTGAGGTCGGCTTCGGTTTCAAGGCGGTCCATGCCCCTGTTTGACCTTTCGCCGGTTTGACTGCAAGACCACGCCATGCCGGTTCCCGT
>JANPCS010000241.1:0-2523 GCA_031431065.1 Hyphomicrobiales bacterium
CGGTGGCAGGGCCCCTGGGATTGTTCTCGGCCATCTTCATGGCGGAATACGCCTCGCCGCGCTTGCGAAGTTTTCTGAAGCCGCTGCTCGAGATCCTGGCCGGCATCCCCACCGTGGTGCTGGGCTTCTTCGCCGCCTTGACGGTTGCGCCGCTGATCCGCAACAGCGGCGAGGCGGTGGGCCTTTCGGTTGCATCCGAATCCGCGCTGGCCGCCGGCCTCGTCATGGGCATGATGATCGTGCCGCTGATATCGTCGCTTTCCGACGACATCATCAACGCCGTGCCGCAGTCGCTGCGTGATGGCTCCTATGCGATGGGCGCCACCAAGTCCGAAACCATCAAGCGCGTGGTGCTGCCGGCCGCTCTTCCCGGCATCGTCTCGGCCTTCATGCTGGCCATCTCGCGCGCCGTTGGCGAAACCATGATCGTCGTCATGGCGGCTGGCCTTGCCGCCAATCTCTCGGTCAATCCGCTCGAGGCTGTCACCACCATTACTGTACAGATTGCCACGCTGCTGGTGGGCGATCAGGAGTTCGATTCCGCCAAGACGCTGTCGGCCTTTGCGCTTGGTTTCGTGCTCTTCCTCTTCACCCTGGCGCTCAACTATATCGCACTCCGCATCGTGCAGAAATACCGTGAGCAATATGACTGAACTGCGCGCCGATTTCATTGCCAGGCGCTATGCCGCCGAGCGCCGCTTCAAGTTCTATGGCGCGGCAGCCCTTGTCGTGACCGCGTTGTTCTTGCTGTTCTTGGTGTCCGACATCGTGATCAAGGGCTTTCCCGCCTTCTTCGAACACCGGGCGATGATCGAGGTCACCATCGATCCCGCCAAGGCCGACGCGGCTAAGCCGCAGGCTGGTGACTACGACGGGCTGGTCAAGGATGCCTTCCGCGCGCTTTATCCCAATGTGAAAGCCCGCGCCGACCGCAAGGCGCTGAATGGATTGCTGAGTCAGGGTGCCGCCGATGACCTGCGCAACATGGTGGTGGCCAACCCCGCGCTGATCGGCCAGACGCTGAAGATTCCGGCTTTGCTATCGGACGATGCCGATCTCTATTTTAAGGGCATGCAGACCGGTGCGAAGACAACGCAAGGTTCCGGCACGCTGCAGATTGCCAAGTCAGGCGATTTCTATGTCATCACCGGCGACACCAAGGAATTGGCGCCGGGCCAGATCATCCGCGCCAATGGCGGGGCATTGCGGGTGACGGGCCGCGAAGGTCCGGCGGTTCTAGCCGAGGCGCTTGCCGAACCAGAAACGCTGAACACTGCAACATCAGGACAGTGGGACGTTCTCACTCTGTCAGTTCCGGAAGCCGAGCGCCGCGTCAATGACCGGCAGGTGCTTTGGCTGGAACAATTACGCAACTCCGGCGCTGTCGAGAAGTCGACAGCCTGGCGTTTCTTCTCATCCGGCGACTCGCGCGAGGCTGAACTCGCGGGCCTTCAAGGCGCTCTCGCCGGTTCGCTGTTCACCGTCGCCGTGTCGCTGCTGCTGGCCCTGCCTCTGGGGATCGCGGCGGCGATCTATCTCGAACAATTCGCGCCGAAGAACAGGCTGACCGACCTGATCGAGGTCAACATCAACAATCTCGCGGCGGTGCCTTCGATCATCTTCGGCTTGCTTGGGTTAGCGGTTTTCCTCAACTACTTCGGCCTGCCGCGCTCGGCGCCTGTGGTTGGCGGATTGGTGCTGGCGCTGCTGGTGCTGCCCACCATCATCATCGCGGCACGCGCCGCCTTGAAGGCCGTGCCACCGTCGATCACTGAAGCCGCGCTGGGTGTCGGCGCCTCGAAACAGCAGGCGGTGTTCCAGCATGTGCTGCCACTCGCCATCCCCGGCATTCTCACCGGCACCATTCTGGCGCTGGCCCGCGCCTTCGGCGAAACCGCACCGCTCCTGATGATCGGCATGGTCGCCTTCATCGCCGATGTGCCGCAAGGCCTCGACGATGCGGCGACGGTTCTGCCGGTGCAGATTTATCTGTGGTCGGACCTTCCCGAAATTGCCTTCCAGTCGAAGACCGCCGCCGCCATACTGGTGTTGATGGTGGTGCTCTTCAGTCTCAATGCCGTTGCCATCTATCTGCGCAAGCGCTTCGAGCGGCGCTGGTAGCAAGAAAGGTAAAGTAAAATGAACGCGCCCTATCTGTCGATCGTAACGCCTGCCAGTCCGCGCATCATGGCGAACCGGCCGATGAAGATTCACGCCAGGGACGTGAGCATCTACTATGGCGACAAGCAGGCCATCAAGGACCTGTCGATCGACATCCCGGACCGTGCCGTCTCGGCTTTCATCGGACCATCGGGTTGCGGCAAATCGACCTTTCTGCGCGCCATCAACCGCATGAACGATACCATCCCCACCTGCCGCATCACCGGCAACATCGATATTGACGGCCGCGATATCTATGACCGCCACATCGACGTGGTTCAGTTGCGCGCCAAGGCGATCCTTGACTTCCTCGAACAGCCCGGCGCGCTTGAGGCTCGCCACCACCATCTCCTCGAGATCGGT
>JANPCS010000242.1:0-14004 GCA_031431065.1 Hyphomicrobiales bacterium
CAGCGATTATGGTAAGGCCATCGATCTCAAAACCTTCTTCAATACCGAGGATGACGAGGCCCACCACCGCACGATCCCACGATGTAAATTCCTCCCAGCTTTTCGCGGTGGCGAGTGGCGCCATCTCGTGGTCCTTGAGGATCGTTTCGAGGCGATCTCGCGAGCCTTCGGTCCATGAGGCGATGGCGACGCGGCGGCCTTTTCGCCGGATTTCATCGGCATGCAGTTTCACCGCTTCATAGACAGTGCCGGATGCCTGGGTGCGTTCGGCGGCAAAGCTGCGGCCGCGCCTGCCGCCGAAGGAGATCGATGAGGAGTCCGGGCTTTCGAACGGCGAGAAAGCCAGCACGGTGTGGTTGGCCTGCACTTCTGCCCAGTGATTGGCTGTCAAGTAAACGGTTTCGGGCGGCACGGGCTTGTAGGGTGCTGCGCCAAAGGTTTCCTTCTTCTCGAGCCCTTCCTTGCGGGCATCGAAGAATTCGGCGATCTGCTCCTGGCGCGCCGTGGCAGATTCATCCGCCGTGTGATCGAGCGTGATGATGGGATCGTTCAGATAGTCGAAGAGTGTTGACAGGTGATCGTGGAACAGCGGCAGCCAGTGTTCCATGCCCTGATAGCACCGGCCCGCCGTGACGCTTTCATAGAGCGGATCGGAAATGTCGATGCCGCCGAAGGTCTCGGCATAGCCTTTGCGGAAGCGGCTGATGGACTCGGGATTGAGCAACACTTCGTTGGCGGGATTGAGAGTGAGGCGCTTGAGGTTCCCGGTGGTGCGTTGTGACTCCGGGTCAAAGCTGCGCAGCGATTCAAGCGCATCGCCGAAGAAATCCAAGCGCACCGGCGCTTCCGAACCGGGCGGAAATATATCGATGATGCCGCCGCGCACGGCGAAATCGCCGGGATCGACAACTGTGCCGGTGCGCGAGAAGCCGTTCTCGCTCAGGAACGAGATGAGCTTGTCGGAATCGACGTGGTGACCCGGAGCCGCGGTGAAGCTCTTTGTCTCGATCAAGCTGCGCGGCACGACGCGCTGCAGCACGGCGCTGACTGTCGTCAGGAGAATCAGCGGCCGGGTCACCGGTTGAGTGAGGCGCGACAGCGTGGCCAACCGCCTGGCGACAATGTCAGCTACCGGCGAGACGCGGTCATAAGGCAGGCAATCCCAGGCTGGAAAGCGCAAGGTATCGAGCTTGGGGGCGAAAAACGCCAGCTGGTCAGCCAATGCGGCGGCACGCTGGTCATCGACCGCGACATGCACCATAACACGGCTGCCGGCTGCCTTGGCGATCATCGGCAGCAGCATGGCGTCAAGCCCCTGCGGCACGCCGGCCAGGCTGACGCGGCCGGGATGCTTCAGCCGCGGGATCAGGGTCGCAAGATCGATCATTGGTGAAACTCGAGCATCTTCAGCAACAAGGGCGAAGCGTGTTCGGGCGGAATTGTCTGCTGTTTCGTTGCCCAGCCCAGCATCTCCTGATCGGGGATATCCATGATGCGTTCGAGCTGATCGAGTTCGGGATTTGAGAAGGATTCAATATTGCGCATGACGAAGCCGCCGAGAATCAAGTCCATCTCCTTGATGCCTCGATGGGTGGCACGCCAGAGCAGGCGCTTGCGGCGGGTGGCGTCGTCAAGTGAGAAAGTCATTGTGGCGCTTCTTGCCCCAACCACTCTTGCGCTGCAACCTGTTCCCGGTGAAATAGACCCATGCGCCCTCCACTTCTCAATCCACTGTTCGCCAGGGCTGCAGCGCTCAAGGGAATCGGCCAGAAGCTTGACAAGTTGCTGGCGGAATTCCTGCGGCCCGCACAATGGCCCCCAAGCGAAGAGACGCGGATCATCGATCTGCTGTTCCACCTGCCCTCTGGCATCGTCGACCGGCGCTTCCGGGCCAAGATTGCCGACCTGCCGCGAGAAGGCGTGGTGACGGTTGAGGCCATCGTATCCCAGCACCGGCCACCGCCGCCCTTCAACAAGCGCCTGCCCTATCGCGTCGATCTCTATGACGGCACCGGGATGATGACATTGGTGTTCTTTCACGCCCATGCCGACGCCATCAATCGCATGCTGCCGCAGGGCGAGACACGCTTTGTGTCCGGAAAAATCGAATGGTTCAAGGACGAGGCGCAGATGCCGCATCCGGACCACATCCTGTCACGCGAAGACTTCGAGAAGATGCCGCTGATCGAGCCGGTGTATCCGCTGACCGAGGGAGTGTCGGGCAAGTTTCTGGCCAAGGCGATTCGTGGTGCATTGGAAAAGCTGCCCGAACTGCCCGAATGGCAGGACCCGGCGTTTCTACAACGCCAGCAATGGCCGGGTTTTGGCCAAGCCTTGCGCAGCTTGCATCATCCCGAGGCGCCCACGGCAATCGGCCCCCAAGCACCGGCTCGCCGAAGGTTGGCCTATGACGAGTTGCTGGCCAATCAATTGGCGCTGACTTTGGTGCGGGCCAACATGAAACGTACTGCGGGGCGCCGGCTTCCGGGCACCGGGACTTCACGCGAAAAAATTGTCCGCGCCCTGCCCTATCGTCTCACCAACGCCCAGACCGACGCTATCGGTGAAATCCTGAAGGATATGGCATCGCCTGGCCGCATGCTGCGGTTGCTGCAAGGCGATGTCGGGTCCGGCAAGACGGTTGTTGCATTGGTGGCACTGGCCACCGCCATTGAAAGCGGCGTTCAGGGCGCGCTGATGGTGCCAACCGAAATTCTGGCGCGCCAACACTATGAGTCGCTGGCCAAGCTCTGCGAAGCAGCGGAGATCTCTGTCGCCCTGCTGACCGGCCGCGACAAGGGCCGGGGGCGCGAGGAGACGCTGGCGCGGGTATTGTCGGGCGAAGTGCAATTGGTCATCGGCACCCATGCGCTGTTCCAGGAGGATGTCGCCTTCCACGATCTCGGCCTTGTGGTGATCGACGAGCAGCATCGCTTCGGCGTGCACCAGCGCCTGGCGCTGCAGGCAAAGGCCGGCATTTCAACCGATCTGCTAGTGATGACGGCAACGCCGATCCCGCGCACGCTGGCGCTCACCGTTTATGGCGATATGGACGTCTCGAAACTGATCGAGAAACCAGCGGGACGGCTGCCGATTGACACGCGGGTGATCCCCATGTCGCGGCTGGACGAGGTCATTGCGGGGCTCAGCCGATCAGTGGCGCAAGGCAATCGCGTCTATTGGGTGTGCCCGCTGGTTGAGGAAAGCGAGATCGTCGATCTCGCCGCCGCCGAAGATCGCTTTGCGCAACTCTCAGAACAGTTCAAAGGCCAGGTGGGACTGGTGCATGGCCGCATGAAGGGCATCGACAAGGACCGGGCGATGGCCGGCTTCAAGTCCGGCGCGCTCAAGCTGCTGGTTTCGACAACGGTCATCGAAGTGGGTGTCGATGTGCCGGAAGCAACCGTCATGGTGATCGAGAATGCCGAGCGTTTCGGGTTGTCGCAGTTGCATCAATTGCGCGGGCGTGTCGGACGTGGTGCGGGCAAGTCGTCTTGCCTTTTGCTCTATCAGACGCCGTTGGGCGAGACGGCCAAGGCGCGCCTGAAAGTCATGCGCGAGACCGAAGATGGTTTCCGCATTGCCGAGGAAGACTTGAGGCTGCGAGGGGCTGGTGAGATGCTGGGCACGCGGCAATCCGGTCTGCCGCTGTTCCGCATGGCGGATTTATCCGTGGACGGAGATTTGCTGGCGACCGCGCGTGATGACGCGCAATTGATCTTGAACCGCGACCCGAAACTCGCAAGCCCGCGCGGCGAGGCGCTGCGGGTGCTGCTCTATCTCTTTGAGCGCGAGGCAGCGATCAGGCTGTTGTCAGCGGGGTGATTGTCGCGATCAAGCTTTCTTGCGTGCAGCGCGCTTCTTCTTGGGTGGCGCAGCTGGCGGCATCTCGGCCACTGCCAATTCCGCAGCTTCCTCCAGCGGGCGTTCAGGGAAGACGAGACCCATTGAGATCACAAGTTTCAGGCCGTCCTCGACACTCATGTCGAGAATTTTCACATCGCTCTGATCGACGAAAAAAAGATAGCCCGAGGTCGGGTTGGGCGTGGTCGACACATAAACAGCATACATCGGGCGGCCTGGCTCGAGACCGAGGTGTCCGCCATCGACCTCGCGCGAGACAAAGGCCAGCGACCAGGCCTCCTTTCTTGGCCACTCCACCATGCAGACATAGCGGAACGAGGCGCCCTTCTGCGAGAACAGGGTTTCGAAAATCTGTTTCGAACCCTTGTAGATGGAGCGCACGACGGGGGTGCGGTTGAGGATCTTGTCCCACAGCCCGATGAGCGTGCGGCCTACAAGGTTGGCGGCGAGAAAGCCGATCAGGGTGATGCCGATTAGTGCGAAGATCAGGCCGAAGCCCGGAATGTTGATCGGCAGGTAAGTGTCCGGATTATAGGTTTCAGGCAAGATCGCCTTGACCCTGGCATCGAACAGGGTGACGAACCAGAAGGTTGCCCAGATGGTGATGGCAATGGGCGCGGTGATCACCAGGCCGGTGAAGAAATAGGCGCGCAGCTTGCCGAAGAACGAGGATTGAGTCTTGATTTCGACATCAATCTTCTGCACTTGGGGCCGGGGTTCGGCGGAACGGGATTCTGGTTTTCTCGGCATGTATGGTTCAAATGGCATGAAGCGGCTGGGGTCCGCAAGACGCAAGAGGCGCGCCCGATGGTGAAAGCCTTAAGGCGGCCACTGCTGCTGGGTACCGGCTGGCTGTGCGTCGGGCTTGGCGCCCTCGGTATCGTCTTGCCGCTGTTTCCAACGACTCCCTTTCTGCTGGTTGCAGTCTGGGCCTTTTCGAAATCGTCGCCCGAACTGGCGGAACGCATCCGCAATCACCGGATTGCCGGTCCCTATGTGCGTGACTGGCAAGACGAGGGCGTTATTCCGCTGGGCGCCAAGATCGCGGCGATGGCGATGATGGCTGGTACGCTGACCTATCTGGCTTTCTTCGCCGCAGTGCCGCAATGGGCAGTCGTTGTGGCGGTTCTGGTGATGCTGGGAGCGGCAATCTTCATCCTGACGCGGCCCACCAACAGGCGCGAGCATTAGCTTAGGCTGTGAACCCTTAAGCGGGAATGTTTAGTCACGCACGTATGTCTGCTTCCGATGCGAAAGCGGCCATTATCGGTTATTGTTGCCATGGCGCCACAGCAGGAAGTTGATACTCCCTGAGGCGTCAGGCCCAACCGAGTTCGGCAAGTGCGTAGCCGTCGTTCCAGATCTTGGTCATCTGCGCGACCTTGCCCTCACCGTTCATCTTCAGCGCGTAGACATAGTGCGTGCTGGTCGCTTTGTTGGTGGGCGGAACAGGACCCCCGGCGCCTTTGTGCGTGGCATGGAAGGTGGCTACGAATGAAGCGGTGTTTGTGTCCGCGTCCCAGGCGCTGGAATGCAGTGAGTATCGTCCGTCCGGGAGCGGGCCGTCGATTAGACCTTTCAACCAGTCGCAATAGGCCTGCACTGTCTTGACGTCGGCGAGCGCCCCCGCCTGGCACGAAAACGAGGCGCCGTCGGCGACATATGATTTGCAGCCGTTCCACCCTTTCGGCGCTTCGCAGGCTTCAAAGAACTTCCTAGCATTTTCGAACGCAGACATGAAAACCCTCCAAATCCGGCATTCCAATGATCCTTTGGAACGGCGTGAACGCTAGCATTCTGCTGGGTTCCGGGCAAGCACGGTTAGATTCACTTTCTGACAGTACAGCGTAGGGTCTCTGACCTGACACACAAGCCTCATTTCCGAGTCGGGTCAGCCTGAGACCAAGCCCCTCGGTCAAACCATGGCGGTTGTGTCTTTGCTTGCAGACCAATTTCCCGAAAACGCAGAGATTATCAAGTGAACGTCCGCTATGGAACGGCAAGCATGCGGACGAGCATTGACTAAGCCGGAACAGCAAGAGGATACTCGTCATCTGGTATCAGAGCTATGCGAAAGGCCCGCCTTGCACGTGGAATCCAGACCGGAAGTCACCACAGCATCCAGCCAGCTTCGCGAGGATGTTGTAAGCATCATGACGCTCGGCTTTGCCGATGATCCGGTATGCCGGCGGCTCTATCCCGATCCGGCTCAGTATATGACCTTCTTCCCGGAGTTCATCAGGCTCTACGGCGGCGCGGCTTTCGATCATGAGGGTGCGCATTTGGTACAGGGTATCGGTGCGGCTCTGTGGTTTCCACATGGTGCACATCCTGACGGCGACGCGATCAACGATTTGATCGGACGCAGTGTGGCGGATTCGGCCAAGGCCGAACTCTTCGAAGTCTATGAGGAAATGAGCCGGGGTCACCCGAAGGAGCCGCACTGGTTTCTGCCCCTAATTGCGATAGACCCATTTCTCCGGGGCAAGGGTTTTGGCGCAGCGTTGATGGAATACGGTCTCGCCGCGTGCGACCGAGAAGGCGCTCCCGCCTATCTCGATTCGACCCATCGGAGAAATATTCCCTTCTATGAGCGGTTCGGCTTCGAGCTGGTGCGCACGATCGAGATTGGAGGGCATCCTCCGGTCTACCCGATGATCCGCCCCGCGCGCTGAGGTGCCGCCAGGCCGGCAGCCTCTGACACCAGCTCGAACCGATGGGTCGCCCGCAAGGCGGGCTGACCAGAAAGGTGCATGGACCAACGTCCCGCCCAAACGCAATCGCAGGGACCTCATCTGCTTCAGCCCTAACCCCTATCGGTCGCGCAACCTTGTCGAGCGGTTCTTCAACAAGATCAAGCATTGCCGACGGATCGCTACCCGCTCTGGCAAGCTCGCAGCAAGCCACCTTGCCGTCATCAAGCTGGCCTCAATCCGCATTTGGCAACGCGCTCGTGAGTCCACGCCCTAATCAGTGGACTTGGAGCGTCCGCCGCGCGGCGCCGGGTACTGACTGTCCCAGACGCGGGCGCGGGCTTCGGCTTCGATCAGTTCATCCTGACCGACGTTGGCTTCAAGCTGCAGGGCCCGATCGAAGATCTCCGGATTGTCTTCCGGACGCGCCGACTTGCGCGCGAGAATGTACCACATGACGGCGCGGGTACGGTCGCCACGGACGAGGCGCCCTTCCCAGTAGAGTTCTCCCAGATAGGCCTCGGCGGGTGCGTAACGTTTTCGCGCGGCGGCCATCAGCCATTTGAGGCCCTGCTGCGGGTTCTTCTTCACGCCCTCGCCGCGGATACTCATGACGCCCAGCGCGAAATGCGCGGCGGGGTGGCCGTAAGTCGTGGCGATTTTCAAGTAAGCCCGGGCCGCCGCCTGGGGATCGGGTTGCAGCCCGGCGTTGACGGCGCCCAGACGCTGATAATCGGCAATGCGCACCATGGCATCAACCGTAATCCGCAAGCGGTTCTTGTCGTCCTCATCAGGATCGTAGTGATCGGCCACGCGGCTGTAATAAGTAAAGGCCGACGCATCATCCTGCCGCACGCCGCGGCCCTGTCGGTACATGTGGCCAAGATACCAGTCAGCGACAATGTTGCCATCATCCGAGGCGCGTTGGAACAGCCGCAGGGCGCGTTCATACTTGCCGTTCTTGTAGGCGCGCTTGGCCTTCTTCAGGTCATCGGTCCAGAACGGAATGTTGATATCGGGAATGCTGAGTTCGGGGGCCGCCGGCAGATAGGAATAGAACTCGGAAAGCGCTCCGGGTTCTTCGCCGGTATCGCCGGCGCGCAGCGGAACGGCGTTGATCAGCCCCAGGCAAATCGCCAGGGCGAAAGCGCCAACAAGGCGCACCACGCCCTGTCCCATTCGTCGCGCCAATACCTGCAAAACCTGCACGATTCCTCAAATCTCCCGGCAAGGCCGCAACCACGCTGCGGAGAAGCCTAAACTGTTACCGGGATGACCCATTACACACCGAGGCGGTTCTTCTTTTTGTTGAAACTGCGGCCTCGAAAAGATCACCGGACGCATGCAACTGGTTGCCCTGGCGGCCGGCCACGGCGCGCCACATGCGATGCTCTTCACAATGCCCCTCACGACTCCACGGCCGGGATCTCTCCCCGCCGCGTGGTCGAGGCTAGGCGGCAATTTGGGCGGATAAAAGGTTGCGATTCAGGCAGATATGACCATGCAACACAAATCGGTGGGCTGTTGTAATTCGGCAACAGCCGTGGCGTTACAGCGTGACGGCGACTTTCATTTTGCGTTCAGCTTGAAGCGTTAGTGTGGCTGGCATGTCAGACATTGCATTCCTCTCCCCTGCCGAACCTTCGCCTGGCAAAGCGCATGGCGAGAGCTTGCGCTTCGATTATGTGCCACGCCCCGGGCTGATGAAGATCACCTTCGTCAATCTGTTGCTCAACATTCTGACGCTGACGATCTACCGATTCTGGGCCAGAACCAATATCCGCAAACATATCTGGGCCTGCGTTCACATCAATGGCCAGCCACTGGAATATACCGGAAAGGGCGCAGAGCTGTTCAAGGGCGCCCTGATCGTTTTCTGCGTTCTCGGCCTGCCGACGATCCTGGCGGTTACTTTCGTCAATGTCGCCTATGGGCCCGATCATCCGGCGATACTCGGCATTCAAACCATGCTGTTTCTCATCGTGTCGTTGCTGTGGGGGGCCGCCGTCTTCCGGGCGAGACGCTACCAGCTGTCGCGCACCTTATGGAGGGGAATCCGGGGGTGGCTCGAGGGCTCGGCTACAACCTATTCGTTGACCTATTTCGGAGCGTTGCTGGCGCGCAGTATGACCTTTGGCTGGTCGACGCCCGTCATGAACCTCAACCTGCAGGAACAGATCGTTGGCGGCATGCGATTCGGCGATCTGCCCTTCTCGTTCAAGGGGCGAGCGGGGCCGCTCTACCCGACTTTCGCACTGTGCTGGTTCCTGATGCTCGGCGCCATCATCGCGGGCGTCGTCATTCTGGGCGCCGGGATTGGCTCGATGTTCGGCGACAATTTGACCGGGATATTCGGCGATATGCTGGGCGGGCAGTCCGAACCTTCGGAAACGCAGGCGCGGAACATCGCCATGGTGCTGGGGTTCCTGTTCCTGCTGTTCCTCGCTTATGCCGCCGTCTATCCGATGATCTGGGCCATTTACACGGCGCGCGAAATGGCGGTTTTCGCCAGCTACACCAAACTCGGCACGGCGCAGTTCTCGTTGCGGGCAACGGCCGGCAGCATCATCTGGCTGACCCTCGGCAATCTCTTTTTCTGGCTCATCACACTGGGCATCGCGGCACCCTTCATCCAGCAGCGGCTGGTGCGCTATTTCTGCGACCGGCTGGAGGTTACCGGCACAGTCGATATCGACAAGGTGTTGCAATCCAAGGCGCCGCTCGACCGGACAGGCGAAGGCCTGGCCGACGCCCTCGACATCGGTGGCCTGTGATATGACAATTGCACTCTATTTTGATGGCGAGACGGCTGAAGACCGCCAGGTCTCCATGGCCCTCGACACAAGCGGCTTGCGCTTCTCGGGCGACAATACGCCGGAGGAACATTGGGCTTACACCGGGCTTAGCGCGGTCGAACCGCATCAGGCTGGCCTGCCTTTCAGATTGACGCATGAGAGCCGGCCCAACGCGCGGCTGGTGCTGCGCGACGACTTCATGGCGGCTGACCTCGTCACCCGCGCACCACAGCTGAAGGGCGGTTTCAGTCTCAAGGGCAAGGGACGGGCTCTCGCCTGGAGCGCCGGGGTGGCTGCGAGTTTCATCCTGGCCGGTTACCTGGTGTTGCAGTTCGCGCCGCAGAAGCTGGCATTCATCTTGCCGGACAGCTGGCGAAACCGGGTGGGAAACCAGGTCGAGCTTCAGCTCACCGAAGGTGCTGCGCAGTGCACGGCTGCTGGTGGCGTTTCGGCACTGAGCGCCATGGCTGCCCGGCTAGCAGAGGGTAACCCGGATCTGCCACCGCTCAGCATTCACGTCTACAATATTCCGGTGATGAACGCCTTCGCCATGCCGGGCGAACGCATTGTCGTTACCGCCGAACTGATCCGCCGGGCCAACCGGCCGGAACAGGTGGCGGGCGTGCTGGCGCATGAAGTGGGACATGTGCTGAAACGGCATTCCGAAGCGCAATTGGTTCGGGCCACCGGACTGCAGATCCTGCTCAGCGTCATCACCGGCGGTGGTGGCGACACGGTCAGCACCATTGCCGGAGTAGCCGCCATCCTCACTTATACGCGCGAGGCCGAAGCGGAGGCTGACGATATCGCCTTGGCACTTATGAAAAATGCCACCATCGATCCGATGGGGTTGAAGGAGTTTTTCGAGATATTGCTGGCGCAAGAAGGTAAGCCCTCGACCGGCGCCTGGGGCAAGATCGAATCCTCGATCTCAACTCATCCGGGCACGGAGGATCGGATCAAGAAGATACATCCGTTGCCGGATAGCATCGCCGCGCGCCCGGTCATGACTGATGAGCAGTGGCAGGCGTTACGCAAGATCTGCAGGTGACCCTTCGAGGCACCTTAAACTGCCAGCCCGGCAATCATACCCTCATAAACAGCCTCTTCCGCCGTGCGCGGGGTCAGCGCGTCGCCAATGATGTGGTGCTCGAGGCCGAGGGACTCGATGGCCGCCAGAAGGCTGTCTTCCTGAAGGTTGGGGGCGTTGAGGACGATGGTGTCGACGTCCTCCATCACCACGGCTTGGCGCGATGGCGTGTGGATGAAATACGCGGTGCGGCCGTCGCCGCCATAGAGCCGGAGCCAGGGATGAACTTCGACGCCGAGCTTGTGCAGGCGGGCGACGGTTTCGAACCGAATATAGGTCTGGATATTGGCGGCGGCGCAATGGGCGTTGACGGCCAATCGCACATGCACACCCTCCGCCGCCAGCTTTTCGGCGATGCCCGCGCCCACCCAATCGCCATGCCAGTCATAGACAACGGCGCGAGCACCCGGCCTTGCCTTGCCGGAGAGAATGTCGACGGCATGGACCAACTGCGCGGCCTCGCCCTCAAAGGGCGGCAGATGCGGGCGCGAGCCGGTGGCGAGGATCACGGCATCGGGCTTCTCGCGCATCAGCAATTCGCGTGTTACGTCGCTGCGACGATGAATGATCGCGCCGTGGCGCTCGGCCTCATGCGTCAGGTTGGTGATGATGCCGCCGAACTCGGCGCGAGTCGGCAGCAATTGCGCGAGCTTCGCCTGGCCGCCAGTCTGCCCCTCGCGCTCGTGCAGGTGGACGTCATGGCCGCGCTGGGCGGCAACGGCGGCCGCCTTGAGGCCAGCAGGTCCGCCACCGATTATCATAATTTTTCTGCGGCTGGGAGCCTTCGGTTTATGTTCGAACTGAAGTTCGCGGCCGGTCTCCGGATGCTGGATGCAGGAGATCGGCAGGCCCAGTTGGAAATGCCCGATGCAGGCCTGGTTGCAACCGATGCAGGCGCGGATGTCATCGCTTCTGCCGGCCTTCGCCTTGTTGGGCATTTCAGGATCGCAGATCATCGCCCTCGTCATGCCGCACATGTCGGCAGCACCGGTGCTGAGCACCTCCTCGGCGATCTGCGGCTGGTTGATGCGGCCGGCAACGAAGACGGGCTTGCCGGTCAACTGTTTCACCTTGCGGGCAAAGGGAGCGACGTAACCATGGGTATTTGCCATGGATGGAGCGATGTGGACGGCACCCGATGCGCTCGCGGATGAACCGGCAATGACATTCAAATAATCGAGATCCGGCGCCAGGGCGCGGGCGATGGCCAGTGAATCATCCTCGGTCAAGCCATCCTCATCGTATTCATCGCCTGACATGCGCATGCCGACAATGAACTCCGGCGGTACTTCGGCGCGCGCCGCCGCGATGGCTTCACGGATAAAGCGCAGGCGATTGTCGAGACTGCCGCCATATTGATCGGTGCGGCGGTTGACGTTCGGGTTCATGAATTGCGAGGGCAGATAGCCATGGCTCGCCAGCATTTCGACACCGTCAGCACCGGCTGCCGCCATGCGCCGCGCCGCCTGGCCAAAACCATCGACGATTTCAGCGATGAGACTCAGCGACATTTCGCGTGGTGTAACCTTGAAGCGTTCGGACGGTGAATGCGATGGTGCATAGGCTGGCTGCAGCACGCCGTCCGGCCGCCCAAGCAGTTCGCGGCCGGCATGAAAAAGCTGCACGAAGACCTTGGTGCCCTCGGCGTGGATGGCATCGAAGAGGCGGCGAAACGGTTCGATGCAGTCATCCGAGGTGCCCATCAGCAGGGCCTCGGTGTAGCGCGCTGTTTCATGAACGCCGACCACCTGGATGACGATCAACCCGGCGCCACCCCGGGCGCGAGCCCGCTGATAGGCAATGAGAGCATCGGAGGGCAATCCGCCCACGGGCAAATAGGTGTCGTGTCCGGTCGAGAAGATGCGGTTACGGATCTCGGTGGACTTGATGGTGAAGGGCGAAAACAGATGCGGAAATTTCGTCATCGCCGCAGATTGCCTTGGTTGAGGCGCCGCGTCGAGGGTCAGATCGAGCGTTCCTCGTAGGCTACGAACCACTCGAACATTTCGGTCCACAGGGTCTCGGCCAAGGCCGGGTCAAGCTTTTGGCCGCGCGCCAAGACGCGAACATGATCGATCATCTGCGCAAAACGGGCATTGTCGCGGGCCGGCAAGCCGTCGCGCTTTTTGACCACAACTGCCTTTTCGACCAGACGCTGGCGTGCGGCCAAGAGCTTGATGAGGTTTTCATCGATCTGATCGATCTCCTTGCGGATATCGGTCATCGTCAGGTGCTTTGGAGCTTGTGCCATGGGCCCGCGTCATGCCGCGAAAGTGTCGAGGCGTCAATGTGCGGTTCGTTCACTTTGTGGGGGGAGCTGGTCTGTAGGGCGTTGAACGCCGCTCGGGCCGCAGTGACCAGGGGCGATTGCCCTGCGAGCCAGCAGCCGTGTCGATCACCACCTCCTGCCCCGTAATGGTCAGAGCGTGAGCGCCCTTGCGCCACAGGTCGAACCGATCGATGCGGATCGGTACCATGCCGCAGATGCCACGCAACGGGAAATCGGTGATGAGAATTGAGAGGCCTGCGCAATCGAGCGGCTGGCCCTCGGCCTTGCTGAGATAGGCGATGCGTTTGCCTTTGATTTCGGTTTCGCAGCGGGTGCCGGTGCAAATCCAGCCCGGCCGCTTGGCGGCCTCGGCGAGTTTCGCTTCCTCGCCATTGGCTTGCAGCCATTTCTCGACGGTGAAGCGGGCACGGCGCGCGTAAGCCGGTACCAACAGGCCTTGCGCATCGCGGAAGGCGGCGTTCTGACCGCTGCGCTCGATATAGATATCGGGCCCGTGCTGCGGCGCCAGCATCAAGCCCATGGCGATGCCAATCAGCGCCAGGCCGGACCAGCGCACCAGACCGAGCAACAGGCAAACCAACACGGTTCCCAAAGCGAGGAGCATGACGCTCGGCACCGAAGGTTGCGGCGCCACCATATTGGCGCCGGGAAAACCCGCCACCCAATCGGAAATCCACAGCACCAGCTTGAGGCCTTCGCCCATGACGGTGAGTGGCAGGGATTCAAGTCCGAAGGGCATCAGGAGCGCCGAGATCAAGGCAAACGGCATGACGATGAGCCCAATGACTGGAAGAGCCACGCCATTGGCGATGACACTGTAAGGCGAAAGGCGGCCGAAGTGATAGACGGCGGGAACCGATGACATACCACCGGCGATGAGCGTCGTCACGACAGAGATCACGGCGGCCAAAGCCAACTTGGTTGCCAACTTGCTCAACCAGTGGCGAGCCGCCACCTGATCGCCATCGCGGTTGCGGGTAAAGGCGGCCCATGCCTCATAGAAGGCAACAAGGCCGAGGACGGCGAGGAACGACATCTGGAAACTTGCCTCGACAGCAGCCTCGGGCTCGAGGACGAGGATGAACAACGCGGCGATCGCCAAGTTGCGGGTGGACAGCGCCGGCCTATCGACGAGTACCGCGAAAAACACCACGGCGATCATCAGGAACGAGCGCTGGGTGGCAACGCCGCCATTGGCCAGCAGCATGTAGAACAGGCCCATGGCAAGCGCCAGCACCGCCGCCCATTTCTTGATGGGCCAGCGCAGCGCCA
>JANPCS010000243.1:0-3583 GCA_031431065.1 Hyphomicrobiales bacterium
GCCGCCATCCCGAGGGCTGCCTCCACACGGCCGAAGATTTCGACGGCAAAGGCCACCTCGTCTGGTCCATGCATCTTGGGCTTGACGATATAGAGCGAACCAGCACGCGAATTGGCGCGGCGGCCATGTGGTCCAATGTCGTGCAAGGCGATCAAACCCGTCAGCATCGCGTCCATGATGCCTTCCGGGACTTCGAGCCCATCGCGGTCGAGGATGGCCGGATTGGTCATCAGCTGGCCAACGTTGCGCACCAGCATAAGCGCCCGGCCGGGGAGCGTGAGCAAGCCGCCATTCGGGCTTTCGTATGTCCGGTCGGGGTTCAGCTGGCGGGTAATGGTCTTGTTCCCCTTGGCCACCTGCTCCGTCAGATCGCCAGTCATGAGACCCAGCAGATTGCGATAGACCACAACCTTGTCGGTTGCATCGACGGCCGCCACCGAATCCTCGCAATCCATGATCGTGGTCAGCGCCGACTCGATCACCACGTCCGATATCCCGGCGGTATCCTGCTGGCCGGTCGCTTGGGACTTGTCGAACTTGATCTCGACATGCAGTCCGTTGTTGACGAGGACCACAACACCAGGCCGTTCTGCCGGGCCGTTGAAGCCAATAAACTGTTGCGGCGCTTTGAGTCCCCCAAGGCTCGTTGTCAGGACGCCATTCTGCACGGTCAACCCGGTGATGCCACTCCAAGAACCCGAGGCGAGCGGCACGGAAGCATCGAGGAAATCGCGCACCCACGAGATCACCTTTTCGCCGCGTCTTGGATTGTAGGTGTTCGACTTGTCGGCACCCTCGGTCTCCGGGATCGCATCGGTGCCGTAGAGCGCATCGTAAAGCGAACCCCACCGGGCATTGGCGGCATTGAGCGCATAACGCGCGTTCATGACTGGAACGACGAGTTGCGGACCGGCGACCTGGGCAATTTCCGGATCGACATTCTCGGTGGTCACGGCGAAATCGGGCCCTTCCGGCAAAAGATAACCGATCGACCGCAGGAAGCTTTTGTAGGCCTCCATGCCGGTTGGAGCGCCGTGGGTCTGGTACCATCGATCGAGTTCGGCTTGCAGCGCATCCCGTCTGGCCAGGAGTGTCCGGTTCCTGGGCGCCAGATCATGGATGATGCCGGAGAACCGCCGCCAGAATTCGAGTTCCGTCAGTCCTGTCCCCGGCAACGCCTCGCCGGCCACAAAGGTGAACAATTCGCCAGCCACCCGCAGTCCGGCAATTTCAACTCGGTTTGTCAAAAGTCTGATCCCCGCCCAAGAAAACGCGCCTTCTTAGCCCGCTGATGCCCGGTCTGCCATACTGAATCTGCAGGTCAGGGTTTCCTCAACCAGTTCAGGTTGGGGTAGGGGATGGGCTCCTTGGCCCTGAAGAAAAAGCGGCCGAAGATCTCGCCGTAGCCCTTCACCACGTAGCCGTTACTCTTGGCAGCGAGCCGCTGCCGTTCAATCCGGTAATAGGCTGGAAGCTTGTACCAGGCGAGTGCAGGCCTTTCATGGTGGGCGGCATGCAGGTTGTTGTTGAGGAAAAGTAGCGACCAGAATGGCGAGGCCTCGACAATGATCGTCCGATGATCGACCTGCTCGGCCGCCTGATGCTCGCAATAGGACCGCACCAGTGCCAGCGATATGCCGGGATAGGCGACCAGCAGTATATATTGCCAGAAAGGCATGCCCGCGATGCCAGTCACAAACCAGATCGTAAGGCCGGCCGAGAGCCCGAACCACAGCCATGCCACCAGGATCTCGCGGTTGCCCTTCATGATGTCGCGGAATTCGGACGACCAGAACCGCATGACTCCCACCGCCGGCCCGATCAGCATGCGCCCGGCCAGCGTATGGTTGGACCTGTAGAGCCAATGGCGGATACCGGTCACGAGCGCCCAGTGCTCAGGAAGCATGTAATAGGATTCGGGATCGAGCCGCGGATCGGTCAGATGCGAGTCATTGTGATGTGTCAGATGCGTCTGGCGATAGCGGTGATAGGGTAGCCAAAGCGTCAAGGTCGGAAACACCATTGCTTCATTGACAAGCCTGTTGCCAGTCGGGTGCCCGTGCAGCACCTCATGCTGCAGTGACGTGTGCAAAGCGGCGAAATACGCTCCGAACGGCAGGATCATCCACCATGGCAGGCTGGCGTGAAACCACACGAGTGCGATAACCACGGCATAGGTCGTGGCGATCAGCCCGACAGTCTGCCATTCGGTCTCGCGCGCCCTGTCCTGTTGCATTCCTCAAACCTCGCCGTTGCGGCTTCCATATCGCTTACGCCAAACCCGTGGGAATGCTGCATAATATCGGAAGCTTAAGCCTTCTCAACCAAACCTCAATGCGCAGCGATCATGGCGGCTTTCGCAACCAGCACCTCGGCCTGGCGGATCGATGCATAGTCGATCAACCGTCCATCGAGCGCGACGGCACCCTTTCCCTTCGCTTCCGCCTCTTTCATCGCCGCGATGATCCGCCGGGCGCGGGCGACATCAGCCGCGGACGGGCTCATCACTTCGTTGGCAAGGGCAATCTGCGAAGGGTGGATCGCCCATTTCCCCTCGCATCCCAATACCGCTGCCCGCCGGGCCTGTGCCTTGAAACCCTCCGCATCCGTGAAGTCGCCGAAGGGTCCATCCAGCGGGCGAAGGCCATTGGCGCGCGCCGCCACCACCAATCGCGTTATGGCGTAGTGCCACATATCGCCCCAATGCGTGGCCCGGCTGCCATCGGAGGCAGCATCGGTCAGCACCGCATAGTCCGGATTTGCCCCGCCGATTGAGGTCGTTCGAGCCTTGGTCGAGGCGGCATAGTCGGCAACGCCGAAATGCAGTGATTCATTGCGCTTCGAAGCGCCCGATATCTCATGAATGTTCTGCATGCCCAGCGCCGTCTCGATGATGAGCTCGAATCCGACGCGCTTCCGGCGCCCGCAAGCCGCCTCGACCTGGGTCACCAGCATGTCCACGGCATAAACATCCGCTGCCGTTCCCACTTTGGGGATCATGATGAGGTCAAGCCGGTCCGAGCAGTTCTCCAGAACATCGACCACGTCGCGGTACATGTAATGCGTGTCGAGGCCGTTGATGCGCACTGAAAGCTGCTTGTTGCCCCAGTCGATATCGCCCACCGCCTGGATGACATTTTTCCGGGCTTGCGCCTTGTCGTCGGGCGCCACCGCATCCTCGAGATCGAGGAAGACGACATCGGCGGCCGATTTCGACGCCTTTTCGAAAAGCTTGGGCTGGCTGCCGGGCACCGCCAGCTCGCTGCGGTTGAGGCGGGCGGGTGCCTGGTCGATCAAGTGGAAACTCATCTGATGGCCCTTCTGCGAGAATTTGTCGGGAGTAGTCATAGCCGCCCGCAGCACTGCCATGCAATCCGCCCAAAGGTGGCCTTCCAACCATTAACTTGATTCCGGCGCTGCCATGAGGCAAGTCCAGTCCAGACCAGCGACAGGTGAAGCCCATGCCCGCATACCGTTCCCGGACCACCACCCATGGCCGCAACATGGCCGGCGCCCGCGGCCTGTGGCGCGCCACCGGCATGAAAGACGAGGATTTCGGCAAGCCGATCATTGCCATCGTCAA
>JANPCS010000244.1:0-10172 GCA_031431065.1 Hyphomicrobiales bacterium
GGCTCAGTTTGTCGCCAAGCTTGGTTAGCAAACGTTCGATCAGCGTCGCATCGAGCCGGTCGGGCTGGCCCAGCGCGTCATAGATGCCGCTGGTGACGTCCTGATTGAAGTTCAGGCCGGCCGTTCCGAACGCCAGGTCGAGGTCGGTGATCACCGTTTCGGTCGCATAGCGCTTGGACATCATCCAGGCTGTGTTGTGGGCGATTGTGCTGGACCCGACACCGCCTTTTGCGCCGACAAATGCCAGAACCTTGCCAAGCGGCGCGGCCTTGGGATTTTGGTAGAGCCCGGCAATCGTTTCGATGACCTGCATCTGGTGCAGCGGCGCCACGAGATACTCGCTCACCCCCTGGCGGATCAGTTCGCGGTAAAGAACGACATCGTTGAGGTGGCCGATGACGATCACCTTGGTCTCGTTCTGGCAGACGTTGGCCAGCGCCGCCAGCTCCGACAGAATGACGTCGCGCGAACCATGCGACTCGACGAGAAGCACATTCGGTGTCGACTGGGTCTGGAACACCTGCACAGCGGCCATGATGCCGCCCAGCTGGATCGTCGTGTGGGCCCGCGCCATGCGGCGGTCGGCGGCGGCAATCTGCATGGACTCGGCGGTTTGCTGATTGTCGCAGAACGCATGAATATTGATGCGGGGGACCATGGCGACGAGACTCTGGTCACCACCGAGAGAGGCGGGTTGGGCGGCGGTCGCTGCGCTGTTCATCATGGTTAAGTCCTGCAGGTCGTGAAATTGTGGGTCATCTTGCCGCGAAAAATTAGTTGTCGGAGGCACCGCTTAGCCTGGTTTCCGTCTTGTGCTTGATCTCGGTGTCGGTCTTCGATGTCGACGTGACGACGGTCGGAGAAGCGTTGTACAAGAGAAGGGCTGCAATGCGATTTGCACTGTCGACCGGCGACATCGCGCGCGGACGCTCGAAGTCCTCGGGATTGGACACGATGGCCGCGATGTTGTGCTGTTGTGCGCAACCGAAATTCGAATAAGATTCGTTCCTCGGCGAGAAGGCCAAATCGTCCGACCAGTCGCCGCATTCCTTGGTCACCGCGACTTTCCGCTCGAATGTGAGCCGGATGGGATCGGCGCTGCTTCCACGATATGTCACTAGGCGAATTCTGGACTGCGGCACGCCCTGAATCATCATCAGTTTCGCGGCTTCGTGCGCTGCCACCTTCATCGCCGGACTGGCGGATGGCCATTGGATCGTGACCTTCGACTGGGCATTGCTTGCCGCTTCCGTTCCAAAATTCGAAACCGCGTTAGTTTGTTCCGCGGTGAGTTTTTCGCTGCGTGCGATCACCCCGAGCTTGGCCGGAGCGGTCGTCACGGCGATCGGATACCGTTCGTAGTGGGCATGCTGGACCGGATCGACATAGTCGGTGGCCGCGTCTGTCGAACAGCCCGCCAGAACGGCGGCAGATGCAACAGCGACAAGTTGACTGAGCGAGGCGGAGAATCCTCTGGGAGAACTTTGTGACATGACGATCCTCGCGCTATTCGATGATGTAGCCGACATTGCCGTGGTACACCCCATTGGGGCGCTTGCCGGCGGTGCCGTAAACTTGATTGAGGCGCCCGAACAAAATAGCTTGGCGGTCGGTGGCGGGATTGAAGCGGTCGGCGGGCGTGGCCAACTGCTTTTCGTTGACGGGACTGACAAGATAGGGCGTCACGATCACCACCAGTTCCGTCTGATTGCTGGTGTAGGCGCGGCTGCGGAAGAGCGTGCCCAAAACCGGCAGTTCCTTAAGTCCGGGCGTACCGGAAATCTGCTGTTCGTTCACATCCTTGATCAGGCCAGCGAGAACCATCGAGCCGCCGCTGGGGAGCTCGATCGTGGTGTCGGCGCTGCGCACATTCAGCGCTCCCCGGCTGTTCGCGATGTCGCTCACCAGCGTATTGATCTTGAGGCTGATCCGGCCTTCCGACAGAACTTCCGGCGTAAATCCAAGTTTTACACCGAAATCCTTGTAAGAAATGACGTCTCTGCAGGTTCCGCCTTCGCAAGTGACGTCCGACACATAGGGAAACTGGCCGCCGGCAAAGAAATTGGCGACCTGGCCGGATATCGCCGTAAGCGTTGGCTCGGCAAGCGTCCGGAGCACTTTGTCGGTTTCCAAGGCCCGAATGGCAGCATCAATACCGGCATTGTCGCCAGTGAGTGAGCCCGTGATGCTCGTCAGTGGATTGACCAGGCTGCCTTGGTTGAGCTTGAAAGCGAAGTCGCCAGCTTCCAACAAGATCTTATCGATGTTGATGCCGAGCTGCTTGACAATGTCGCGCTGCATTTCGACCACACGGACTTTCAGCATCACCTGATCGCCGCCGGCTATGCCCATTGCGTTGACCACGAGTTTTTCGTCGCCCACGAATTTGGCCGCGAGATCGGTAGCGATCTTGGCGTCCACGACATTTGCGGCGGTACCTTTAAGCACGACGCTGCTGCCGAGCGTGTCGATCATGATGTCGTTGCCAGGCAACGTGCGATCCAGCAATTTCTTCAAACTCTTGCTATCGAGCGCCACTTCGAGGTCGAGATGCAGCACCTGCTGACCGTCGGCGTCGAAGAAGAAAACATTGGTTTGTGCCGCAGTGCGCCCGAAGAAATAAGCGGTCGACCTGTTCCGGATAACGACATCCACCACCGCCGGATCGCCGACGATGACGTCCTTCACCGCAGCCGGCAGTTTGATCACAGCACTCTTGCCGAGGCCAATGCGCAGGAAATTGCCGTCGTCTTGCTGGCTGACATCAAGATCGCTCGCCTGGGCGTCGTAAGCCGCCGGTATTGGTAGCACCATCAGCGCAAGGGCCGACGCAAAGGCCAAGGCGCGCGCTGAAGAACCAAGGAAGCGCTTGGGCGGCAGCGGAGAGCTTGAGTGTGATACGTTCATGTTTTGGTGCCTCAACGGCTGGTGATGACGGTTTCGACGCCGTAGCGCACGAGCACGCGCTCGCCTCCGCCCGACTTCTTCTTGTTGCTGAACTTCTCGGAGAGGATCGGGCGGGTATCCTGAAGGCCCTGATCGCCGCCCTCGGCAATCGAGCGCAGGGCCAGCGAAAGCTCGCCCGCTGATTCGACCATGGTGATGACTTCCGACTGAATCGGATCGAGCTCAAGCAAGGCGGTTTTGCCTTCCGTCACCGTGACCTTGTCTTCGGTGGGTTCCTGGCGGAACGTCTGGTTGATGGCCAGAACGCGGACGTTGGTCAGGACCGTGTCGCTCTTGACAATCTTGCTGGCTCCCCCCTCGGGACCATCCATCTTTCGCGTCAGAATGACATCGACCCGGTCGTTCGGCAGGATGAATCCACTCACCGCCGAACGCTCCGAGATGGCAACCGAAATGGCGCGCATGCCTTGCGGAAGGATGGCGCTCATGAAGCCGCCTTCCCCAGGCATGACCAATTTTCGATCGACGATCGGCTCGCCCGCGAAGATGGGCAGGCGGGCGCGGGCCAGTTTCATTTTCTCAAGAGCTTCCGGGTTCGCGTCCTTGGTGATCATCGTCTCGCCGACATTGTCTTGCGGCCAGTCGCGCCAGTTGATGGTGCTGTCGCCAAGCCTTTCGCCCAGCGCCAGATCCCTGGCGGCAATCAGCACCTGGACCATCGGCACCTTGTTGACCTCGACAACTTCCGTTGTTGGCTTCCTGCCAATCAATCCTTTGGCCAGGACGCCGGCCAGCGCGGCGGAACCGACGGCCAGACCGAGAATGAGGATACGTGCCTTGTTCATTGTTCAAACCCTTGTGCTGGACGCAAACTTTGTTCCGCTTCGGCTACTTTCGGACGCAATGGTCAAATTTGCGTTAACTCTGTTCATGAATCACGCCTGCGCAACCGGCATCCACCAGCTCTGTGGAAAGGCCAGAAGGGCGCCGATCGCGAATGCATAGCCATAGGGCACGTTCGGTTTGATTTTTCCGAGATGCCGGAAGACCGAGCCTTCCTTGATCTCCGAGGCAACGTTGATCGCCGACCATGCCGCAACGCAGATGGCCAGGATGCCGCCGGCAAAGGCCGTCATCACCAGAAACGGCATGAGATCGGCCCAGCCCAGCCACAGACCCGCCGCCGCCAGCAACTTCGAATCGCCGCCGCCGAACAAACCAAGCGCAAAAAGCACAAACCCCGCGGCGAAGAGACCGAGGCCAACAAGGACGTGCACGCCCACCATGCTCCACGGCATGCCAGCCATGATAGCCATGGGGAAGAAGGCCAGAGCAATGAGCAAGGTCAGCCAGTTGGGAATGCGCATCGACAGCGCATCGCCGGTTCCGGCAACGATCATCAGGAGCGGAAAGACAGTTACCGAAAGAAATGAGATCATCGTTTTCATGCCGCAGAAATGAGTGGTGTGGGCAACGTCCCACGGTGGCGTTTAAGGCCGGGTTAACCGTGGCGGCGTTGAACGCAATAAAAAATCCACCGGCCATAGACCGGTGGATTAGGACGTTGGTTGAGGCCCCCGGCCCGAAGGCGGTGCCTCCAGGCCGCTTACGTACCAGTCGTAATGTGGCCGGCGAGCGAGCCGAACTTGCCGGTAACGGCAGAAGCCAGGATCGGCATGGCAGGCACGAGAGCGAGGCCCATAGCAGCGGCGATCAGGCCGTACTCGATGGCGGTCGCGCCCGACTCATCTTTCACGAAACGCAGGAACTTGTTCATTTTAAAACTCCACTAGATTACAGCACCTGGTTCATACTCAACCGCGCTCTTTGCGCTGTCTTCCGTGAACCATGGCCTGAGATTAGGAGCGACAATTTAATGGCAAGTAAATCCGGCCCCTAAAGGTGTTACTTGACCGGCTGCTTGAGCTTCTTGGTTTACGGATTGCTTCATCGACAGCTAGAATTGTACCGATACAAGTGTAAACCGGTGAATTTTGGATTGATTCAAAAACGAATACTTGCCAATTCTTGGAGCTCGCTACAACAAGCCCAGAGCAAAGCAAAGTGAGTCGCGGATCGAGTTGCGGCTTTCACTGGCGGTAACGCCGGCAAGACAGTATCTCGCTTATGGTAATATTCAACTGCGTGAAATTGCGGAAATGACAACTCGCCTGCCGAACTGCCGGTTTCATCGCCGCAAGCCGCCCTATGGCCCGCGAACGGCGGCCTTAAGGGAACATTCACCATTCATGTTTCAAATTGTCGCCATATTCAGCAAGCCGCCGGCCCGAAACGCCGTTCGCAATCCGGAGATCGTACTCACATGACCGCCATCAGCAGGATATTTGGACTGGCCGTGCTGTCGGGCCTGGCGACAACATTGGCCGCGGCAACGGCATCCGCCGAGGAGATATCCGTCTCCGCGGACCAGTCGCAAGTCATTTCGCTGGACCGGACACCGGGCACCGTGGTCGTCGGCAACCCGACCATTGCCGATGTGACCATGCAAGGCAACCTGCTGTTCATTCATGGCCGGGCCTTCGGCAAGACCAACATCATCGTGCTTGACGAGAATGGCAATCACCTCGGCGACTACGACATCAATGTTCTGACGGACGACTCCTACAATGTTGTGGTCTTCAAACCAGGAGTCAGGCAATCCTACACCTGCAAGACCGATTGCGAGGCAGTCGTCCAAATTGGTGACAGCGCCGAGCATTACAAGCTGGTCCTCGAACAGCAAAAGAACAAGCTCAGCCTGGCGCAGGGACAGAAGGCCGGCGAGAACGGCGATGGCGGCGGTGGCCAGGCGCCCCCGGCGCAGTGATGTGTTGATTGCGGCGATAGGTCAGGCCCCGGTTACTCGGAGCCATATTCTTGCTGCATCTCGACCGGTTCTTGAATTCGTTAAAATTCTATTCGTATCTTTCATCAATCCGAAATCCCGAATTGTTACCATTCGATCAAATGCAGGTGGGCCGCCTTGGCGATCAATGGCTGGCACCTCGGAGATGGTGATGACGGCATTGCTTCAATCATGGATTGCCCGGCAGGCACGGCGGCTGCGGCGTTCGGACTCGGGCGCCACGGCGGTTGAATTCGCGCTTGTAGCGGGGCCGTTCTTCTATGTTCTCGGCTGTATCTGCGAAACCGGCCTGATGCTGTTCTCGGAATACGTCATCCAGAATTCGGTGCAGGAAGCGGCCCGCATGGTGCGCACCGGCCAGGTGACGGCCTCCGACGGCAGCATCACCTTGTCGTCGGCGGACTTCAAGGCCAAGATCTGCGAGGAAGTGGGCATCATCATCGACTGCCAGGGAAAGGTGAGTGTCTATGTCAATAATGCCAGTAGTTTTGGCGCACTCATCATCGACCCCTTGAGTGTCGGCCAGGGATCGGATGGCGCAGCCTACAAACCCACCTATGCGCCCGGCGGTCAGCTCAAGGCCGCAACCGTCGTTGCGACATATGATTGGGACTTCGCCTTTCCGTTCATGAGTTTCCTCGGCAACTTCCGCAATGGCGAGGTGCGCCGCCTCTATGGCCTGGCCATCTTCCGCAACGAACCCTTTGGCGCATGACCATGATCAAACAGCTTATCCGCCTGCGCAGAGACCAGTCCGGCGTCGCCGCGCTGGAAGTTGCCTTCATCATGCCGTTTCTGCTGTTCATGTATTTCGGGCTGGTGGATTTGACGGCGATGATCTCGCTCAATCGCAAGGTAACTTATGCGGCAAGCGTCGTGGCCGACCTGGTGACGCAAGAGAATGCCACCGTCACATCCGCCAACATCGATGACTTTTTCAATGCCGCGGCACTGGTCATGAAGCCCACGCCGATGACCAACATCAGAGTTCACGTCTATCAGTATCGCAGTACCGCGGGCGTCATCACCAGCCAGTGGAACCGCCGCTCGGCAACCGGCAGCGCCTGCGCGACCCCCTCGACCGCGGGCATGAGCAACCTGATGACCGACGGTAACGACCTGATCGTCGCCGTTGTCTGCACGCAGTACACGCCCTACATCGCCACCTTCCTCGGCCAGAACATCCTGGGGGCCACGACCTTCACAATGAGCGAGCAGATCGCGCTAAGGCCCCGCCAGTCGTCGGTTTTGGCTTGCACCGGCTGTTAACGGTCTCCGCGGCATTTGCGATGGTGCGCCTCCCGGCAATCGGCTATCCCTCAGCCAGGGGGAACCTCGATCCTTGGAACTTACTGTCTTTCTGGCCGTGCTTGCAGCGGCCGTCATGCATGCCGGATGGAACGTTCTCGTCAAGCTGAGGCTTGACCGCTTCCTGTCGCTCTGCCTCATTCAAACGCTGATGGGATTCATGGGCCTGTTGATGCTGGCGGTGTTTCCGGCGCCGGCCGCCGCCAGCATTCCCTATGCGATTGCCTCGGGCGTGCTGCACCTTGGCTACAACCTCTTCCTCGCCCGCAGCTATCGCACGGGCGACTTGAGCCAAGTCTACCCCATTGCGCGTGGTGCCGCACCGCTGCTGACCTTGCTCGTCACCTGGCTCATCGCCAACGAGGAACTGAGCCTGACCGGGGCCGCGGGCATTGCCATTCTGGTCGCCGGAATCTGGTTCGTGAGCGTGGTTGGGAGGCGCGGCGTCAGGCTCGATGGCCATACGTTGTTTTTCGCACTCGGCACTTCGGTGTTCATCGCTGCTTATACGGTGGTTGACGGGCTGGGCGGGCGGGTATCGGGCACGCCTGCCTCCTACGCCGCCATGGTCTTTGTCTTCGATGCGGCGTTTCTCGCGACGGCCGCGTTTTCCACGCGGGGATTCGGCATTGTGCGCGAGGTCGCACCTTACTGGAAGACCGGGCTGGCCGGCGCGTTCCTGTCAGCCGGGGCTTACTGGATCGCCATCTGGGCCATGTATCACGCGCCCATTGCCGCCGTCGCGGCGCTGCGTGAAACCAGCATCCTGGTGGTCATGCTCCTGTCGATGCGGGTTCTGAAGGAAACCGTCACGCTGCCGCGCCTGGCAGGCGCTGCCTTCATCGTGCTCGGCGCGGTGCTGATCCGCCTGTCGTGATTAAGGTCAGGCCGAGCCGATCAGGATACCCGTCAGGAACACCAGAAAGCCACCGACAGCGATCTGGAAGGCGGCTTTGAGGAACGGCGTGTCCATGTATTTGTAGCGGATCCACGAGATCGCCCAGAGCTCGAAAAACACCACGATCACCGCGATGATGGTGGCCGTCTGAAAATCCGGAATGAGATAGGGCAGCGCGTGGCCAAGCCCGCCGACCGCCGTCATGATGCCCGCCGCAAGGCCGCGAATGAGCGGATGCCCGCGGCCCGTCAGCTTGCCGTCGTCCGACAGGCCCTCGGCCAGCCCCATCGAGATGCCGGCGCCAACCGAGGCCGCCGTGCCGACCAGAAATGTCTCCCAGGTACTGCCGGTGGCGAAGGCTGCCGCGAACAGCGGGGCCAGCGTCGAGACCGAACCATCCATGAGTCCGACGAGGCCGGGCTGGATGACCTGCAGCAGGAACAGCCGGCGCCTGGCCTCGCCCTCCTCGATCTTGGCGTCCGCCGTCAGATGCTGGAAGCCCAGCTTGACGGCGAGTGATTCGTGCCCCTTCTCGGCCTCGGCCAGGTTGTTGAGGAGTTTCTTCACCAGCGGATCCTGGCTGCGCTCGGCCGCCTGCTTGTAGAAGCGGTAATTCTCGAGCTCGATCACCTCGGCGCGCTGCCGCATCTCCTCGATGTTCATTTTGCCGATCGTCCAGGCCGGCTTGTGCTTGACGAAACCGTTGATATCGCTGCGCCGGATGAGGGGCACGAAATCGCCGAATTTCTTCTGGTAGAGTTCGGTCAGCCAGCGCCGGTGTTGATGCTCTTCTTCCGCCATTTCCATGAAGACCTTGGCGGAGGCCGGATAGGTATCCATCAGCGAATGCGCAAAGCCTGCATAGGAGCGGGCATCATCGTCCTCGCTCGAAATGGCCAAAGCGAGGATTTCCTGTTCGGTGAGGGCGGAAAAGCTTTTCAAATTCGTGCGGGCCTGTTCATGGTCAGAGATTCACCTTAGAATCATTCCAAATTATGGTCCAGTTTTGCTTGGCGCCCATCTTCAAGGCCCGGAAGGAAAATACTGTTCAGAAAGCCTGTTTGATGGTAGGTTACATGTAACCTACCCAAGGAGATGCCCTCATGCCGTCCGCATCAAAGTCCAAGCCGTCGCGCGTCAAGGTGCGCGCGCATCGCGAACGCTTGCGCCGCCAGGGTCTGCGCCCAATTCAGATTTGGGTGCCGGATGTCCGAGCACCCGCATTCCGGTCCGAGGCACATCGACAGTCACAGGCCGTGGCCGCCTGCCCTCATGCCGCCGAGGATCAGGCATTCATCGACGCGGTATCCGTGCGGGATGACGAATGAGGCGGGGCGGTATCTGGACTGTATCCGGAGCTAACGACTACGCGGGCAAACCGCGCCCCGCCGTCATCGTGCAGGATGACAGTTTCGACGCCACAAACTCCATAACCATCTGCGCCTTCACAACAGACGAGACCGAAGCACCCTTGTTCCGGCTGCTGGTGGAGCCAAGTGAGCGGAACGGCTTGCGCAGCTTGTGCTGCATGATGGCGGACAAGATCACCACCGTCCCCAAGTCGAAGCTTGGCGTACAAATCGGCAGGCTCGATGACGAGGACATCTTGCGCCTCAATCAGGCCATGCTGGTGTTTCTGGGACTGGCGGTTTCTCCGAGAGGCAGGCGAACCGCATGAGGGTCGGGGCAGGATTGCCGCATCGGGCGTAAGTCTCTTAGACGAAACCGCTCCCCCACCCTCCATCACCGGCCTTGAGCCGGTGAACCAGTCTTCGTGCATGCGATCAGGCAAGAAGCCTGGGTGGCCGGGTCAAGCCCGGCCATGGAGAGTTTGGGTAAACTGTTCGTCAGTTGCCCTCAGTTCTCATCCATCTTCAGCGCCGAAATAAACGCCTCCTGCGGGATTTCGACCTTGCCGAACTGCCGCATCTTTTTCTTGCCTTCCTTCTGCTTGTCGAGAAGCTTGCGCTTTCTGGAGATGTCGCCGCCGTAGCATTTGGCGGTCACATCTTTTCGCATGGCGGAGAGCGTTTCGCGCGCCACGATCTTGCCGCCGATCGCCGCCTGGATGGGGATCTGGAACATGTGGCGGGGGATCAGTTCTTTCAGTTTCTCGCACATCACACGGCCGCGCTGTTCGGCGCGCGCCTTGTGCACCACCATGGCCAGCGCATCGACCGGCTCGGCATTGAC
>JANPCS010000245.1:0-18379 GCA_031431065.1 Hyphomicrobiales bacterium
GGCGAGAGCCCGAATGCCGAAACCGGCCATCGCATCCAGAGGCTGGCGAAGGATCTCTCCGAAGTGATCGAAGCTTTGGGCCTGGACAGCGTCGACCTACTCGGCCACTCGATGGGGAGTTCCATCATCTGGAGCTATCTCGATCTGTTTGGCCCAGCAAAGCTGCGCCGGCTGGTCCTTGTCGATCAGGCGCCGATGGCTGCCGCCCTGCCTGGCTGGAGTGAAGCGGAGAAGAATCGCTTTGGCTGCCTGCTGCCCGATGTCCAGTCGGTTGCCGCACTCTGCGATACGGTGCGCACCACCGCCAGCGTCGATGGCACAATGGGCATTCTCAAGGGCATGTTCACCGCTGCGTTTCCTGAAGCCGACTTGCGCTGGATCGCGCAAGAAAACCTCAAAATGCCGCGCGCCGCGGCGGCCGATCTGCTGTTCGATCATTGTCTCAACGACTGGCGTGACGTGATTGAGCGGACTCGTCTGCCGTCTCTCGTGGTCGGCGGCGCCAAGAGTATCTTCTCAGCCGAGTCGCAGGAGTGGATTGCGTCGGTCAACCCAAATGCCCGGGCATCCATTTATCCGGAAAATGAAGGCGGTGGGCATTTCATGTTTTTCGAAAATCCAAAACGATTCAACGCCGAAGTCGCCGCCTTCCTGGCGTGATGTCAACACCATTGCTCGAGTCCCGATTGGAGAACGCATGGCCCTGAAACGCATGATCGTCGAAATCGGCATGGGAACCGACTTGACTGGCGCGGATTACACCAAGGCCGCCATCCGGGCCTTGAAGGATGCCTTGTGGCACAATTCCCTGACCATCGCCAATGCCGTGGGCCAGTCGCCGCACGACATGCATGTCGAGGTGATTATCGGCGTGCCCAAGCCCGACAGGGTCGACAAGGCAGCTGTGGCCGCCGTGTTGCCCTATGGCAAGTCCACAGTCGAAGTGGTCGAGGGTGGGTTGGAAATCATGAACGACGAAGGCACCAATCTCACCCTCATGGCGAATGCCGCCGCGGTGGTGTATCTCGACATTCCGGAGAAGAAATAATGGCCCTCAAGCGTATCATCCTCGAATTGGGCCACGGCAACGACATGCATGGCGGCGACTATACCAAGGCGGCACTGCGGGCCGTACAGGATTGTATTCATCACAGCTCGCTGCCGTTTCTCAGAAGCCTCGATATCAATCCCAAAACAATGCAGATCGAAGTGACGATCGGCGTGCAGAAGCCGGAGATGGTCGATGCCGCAAAGGTCGGCGCCAGCCTGCCGCACGGACAGGTGACTGTGAATGTCGTCAAGGGCGGACTCGATGTCATCGACAAGGAACGCGGTGGTGTTTCGGTGATCGCCATGGCAACGGTCGCGGTAAGGCTCGATCTCGAGAAGCATTTGGGGCTCACCACAAACTGACAGGCCGCCGGATAGCTTCACATTGAGAGTGGGCGCCGCACCTGATGACGTCGCCTCATCGAGGTCGATGACGACAACCGCGCAACAGGCGTCATAGTAGGGTTTGCAAAGCAGGGGGCTGCTTTGAGGCTCTCGATTCATGACCCGTTTTCAAGCCAATGCCGTGCTGCTCGCCGCTGCTTTCCTGTGGGGTTCGGGCAACGTCGCCCAGCAGACTGTCCTCGAACATATCGGACCACTCACAACAACCGGACTGAAGAGCCTCATCGCCGCAGTCGTCATCCTGCCTTACTGCATGACCAGACCGGCAGCGCTCACTCCCTTGGGTTGGCACGGGGCCATCATCGGGCTTGTCGTTATACTGTCATTCTGCATGGCGCTGACGGCGCTGCAGATGGGTTATGGCATGACGAGCGTCACCAATGCCGGATTTCTCGTGAACACCGCCACGGTGTTGACCCCGATCCTGGCATGGCTGTTGCTGCGCAATCGTCCCGGCTACATTGTCTGTGTGGCGGCGATCGCCACGTTTTCCGGCGCGGCCCTGATGAGTGCCGCCAGCACCGGCAGCCTCGGACCGGGGGACCGTCTCTGCCTTGTGTCGGCAGTGTGCTTTGCGGTCTGGATGATTTCGCTGGGCGAGTTCGTCAACCGCTTTGGCCGGGCCGGGCCGGTGACCATCGTTCAATTCGCCGCGACGGCGTTAATTTGCATGCCGCTGGGTGTTGCAACAGAAGCGGTGTCGTTTTCGGCACTTGTCACCGCGCTGCCAGAGCTTATGTACATTGGGGCCATCTCGACGGGCGGCGGCTATTTACTGCAAGCGATTGCCCAGCGCCATACGTCGGCCAGTGAAGCCGCGGTGATTGTCAGCGCCGAAGCGGTGTTCGGGGCTCTGGCGGCCTTCATGATTCTCGGCGAGACACTCACACCCGCCCGCGCAGCAGGCGCTTTCCTGATCAGCGCTGGCATTATTCTCGTGCAGCTTCGATTTGGATCGTTGCGGCGTCCGGCGGCGCCAAGCCCTGCACCGGTTCCAAGCCAGGCCGCGGCGGGTGAGTAATCCGGCAAGTGCCGCTACTAAAGTGTGGGTACATCACACCAATTTGGATGACGACAGTTCGACTGAGCCCGCACATCGTTTCACCGCAAGCAGTCATGGCAACTGCAAATCGCTTGGAGGTCTTCCGAATGAATCGCCGCAGTTTCATACTGAGCAGCGTGGCCTTGTTCGCTATCAGCCCATCCACCCAAATGGCCGAGTCACGACAGCACTCGGCGGCCTTGCAGAAAATCCTTGTACAGTCGAGACGGCTCGGCCCGGCGGACCGCACAGTGACGTTCGCCGGCCGTGCACTTGGAGACGTTCAGGGCCGACTGGCGTTGCGCCCATTGTTGAATGGGCTTTGGATCGAGCGGGTGAGTTGGGCAGATGCCGCCGGCGCAGTTCATCGCTTTCCGGTCAATCGCAACGTGCCGAGAAACATGCAATTCACGTTCCCGGACATGCCGTCTGCACGCCGCATCGACATCGATCTCACGTGCCTGCCACTCGCCGTACAGCAGACAGTCGTCGAATTTGCGCTCAAGGCTGTCATGGCAAGTTCAAAATCACTTTAGATCCCCGAGCCGGACAGCAGTTGCTGGTTCGGCGTCAGGGTCACTTTTCACAGCATGCGTTCGCCATGCTTGCGGCTGACGGATGCCTCAGTCGGCTGGGTCTTCAGGCAATGCACATTCGTGTGGCGGTCATAGGCAGCCGAGAGTGGCGGCACCAGGCGATTGACGAACGAACACACGGCGGTCAGGTCGCGGATGCCAGTCTTCGAATAGATCCGCGACAGGTGGCTTCTGATGGTGTTGATCGAAAGGTTGAGCAGCTTCGCGATGTCACGCGGGTTGCGGCCAGCAGCGACGAGGGCCGCCACGCGGGCTTCGCTTGGAGTCAAACCGAGACCATTGCGAATCTGATCGGCGATTTCATCCACCGTGCCATGGCGTGGCGGCAGGAAGAGAGCCGCCAAGGCCTGTTCGCGCTCACCCAGCGAAGGCTCGGCCGTAACCGGCAAGACCCTCACAAGGATGGGCGTTCCCTCACCGTCATTGAGCGTAATCATTGAGGCGCTTGGCATTTCGGCCCGGCTTGGCGTAGCCGTTCGGATGGCCTCGTCGAACTGGGTCAGCGCGCAAGCATCCCCGATGGCGTGAAGGACACCGGCATGGAGCTTCAATACCCTGCCGCCATGAATGAAGTTCTGCCCTGCCGTGTTGGCGTGTACGAGGCTTCTGTCATGGCGCACGACCACCACCGGGACGTTGATGCTGTCGAGGAGCGACTTGAGCAGGCAAGGAGCGCTATCCAGCGGACTAGCGACAGGTTGGCAACGGTTGACGATCGAGATCATGGCCGGCCTCCGCCGCCAAGAATCAGGCAAGTCACAAGGAACACCGGATGTTCGACCGAGTGTCCGTCTTTAATGCGGTCTAGCACGTCTGTCATTTTGGTCACCTCAGCGCCGGGGGTTGGCGTCTGATTGAGAGACTAATTGAGAGGCTGTGACGGCAGCGTCGCGGCACCGTGAAATCCAAGCATCATCTGGTTTCACGCTCAGCTTTCGGATGCAACGACTTGTGCAAATTCAAGAATCCGCCGCAGGCTGTTGATGGGTTTTCCGGTGTCGGTCCTCAACTCGCTATCGGTTGCGGGATTCCAGCTCCCTTCCTTGCCTTGGGTATTCAGAACCGAGTTCTTGTTGTGTTTCAGCAAGCCGACAATGGTTTCACCGACGATGGCGCCCGCGGCCGGGCCAAGAGCATTGCCGCCATATGTGAGCCGGGCTTCGCAAAGGAAGTAGACCCAAGCCGGCATGGCACCGCCAAACTGATCTTTGGTCAACAACTCTGCGAAACTTTCCGCGGTGCCGGTTCGTTGCGTTTCGAGTTTGCCAAATCCGCTGAGCAATTTCTCCGCACTCAACGGGTGCATCTTCAGTTGCCTTGCCAACTTCTGTCCGCTGGGGATAAAGCGATGGTATCCGCGCCTCAAATTGCGCAAGCAAATCGACTGGAACCCCTCCCGCACCTTGCTTTCGTCCAGTTTGTCTTGAAGATCGAACATGGCGCTCGCCAAGCGTGGATTTATCTGCTCTGCAGCAGTGCCAGGGGGGTCTTTGACGAACCTGTTCCAGTCGATGATCCAGTGCAGGGGAATCTGTGGACTCCCGCCCGGCGGCGGTTGTTGGTTGTTCATCGCCTTGCGTGATGTAAACAGAAACAGTTCCGAGAGGTCGGCTCTCGGAAACACCTCGTTGTAGTCATACCGCGCACTGACCATGGCATGACCAAACCTGAAGGCGGCGGACGTGAACTCCAACGGTACCGAATTGGACTTCACGATGAGCCCTCTGGCGTTGGTCAGTGCCCCCGGTACAATTCCGCTGAAAGTGCCGGTTTCATCGGTTTGCCGCCGGTCGAGATAGTCGTTCAGAATGCACCACTGGTAATGCAAGGTCACAAGGCGCCGCGCTGCGCCGAACAGGAATTTCTCGCCGCTCTTGAGATGTTTCTTGCGGAGAAGATCGACGGCGCGATTGTGAAACAGCATGAAGGCCAGATGCAACTGGCTGATCACCAAGTTCTGGTCATTGCGGCGGTCGAAAATCAAGGCGACCTTTCCGGCACCATCTCGGGGAAGGTCGAATTTCGATTTCCCCGTGAGATTGAGCTTTGCCCTATGCTCGGGCAGCATGTTCGGATCGTCATAGGCATCGGCTAACCAGAACCGTGCAGTTCCGTTCTCAAATAGCGACTTCGAGGCTTTGTCGAACGGGCCGCCGCCATAAAGGCTGTTGAGGGTCATCGGTCGCGTGTGTTCGTTGCGCAATTGCGCCAATTGCTGACTCGGGCTACGCGCCCGGCGGTGGGATGTCAGCACGTCGATATCCGGGTCGGACTCGATAACGCGCCGTGAAGGATCCGCGAGCGACAATACCCGGACGGGCGCCGAGATATCGTGATTCAAAAACTGTCCGAAATAAGTATAGGCGGCAGGAATTTTCGACAGCGTGTCAAAATGGTTGCCGTATTCCTCCATCGTTTTGCGCAAGTCGTCCAGGCGGTCAAAATAGAATGCCTCGGATTCCCCGAATGGCACCGAGCTTGCCTCAGCCTTGACCAGTTCATCGAACATATAGCAGTATTTTCCAAACCTTTGGTTCGGTTCGATGTCCTTAACGCCCGTGCCCGCCAGCGAACCCGATCCGTGCATTTCCATCAACATTACCATGCTCAATGTCCCTCCCGTCCACGTCAGTACAAGGTTCAGTATGGTTCGCGGATATCGATCTCCTCAACGGTCCGCACATCCGTCAGTTCCGGGTGCCGTTCGATGTAGTCCATGATCCGCCGGTTGCTGCGGTATTGGCGCATCCCGCCGAGGCCCGGAATCATCATCCGCACGGTGTGCAGCACATCTCCCGGTGCCGTGAAATCAAAACGCAGAGCGTCAAGACCAAGCAATTGCAGATGCGCCACCAGCGGCGCAATTACCGGCGGCGTCTCAACTTCCGGGATCGCTCCCGCGAATTGCGGCAAGTCCAATGCATTCACCTGACGGTTCCAGGCGTGTAGCACGTCGTTTCCGGCAACATCGCCAACCGTCATGGCCAGCTCGGTCTGCAGCATTTCGGTGGTGGCGGACAGCGCGGCATCGGTGAGCGTTGGCGCCGCAGCGGTGCCGATGGCGATATGGCTTCCGTCCGGCTCCCACGAAGCGGCCACGACAGCCGGCACAAGCGTGTCGCAGGTGATATCGATCAATTCGAATCTCCGCTGCCGCTGTTGCAGCCACCAAGACAACCGTGGTTCGATATCGTCGAGGCAGTGTTGCGGCCGCTTCGGGCACCTGAGTTTTCCGTGCCACCAAAGGGCCCGGGCATCCCGTTCGATACACTCCAGCAGGCCACGTTCGCTTGCGCCGTCGAGATCAGGCCAGGCAGCACACCCGCTGGAACTGGCACTGAAGATCAGAGGTTCGGAGGCGGCCTCCGCCCAGTCGAGAAACACCCGCTGAGCCAGCACTTCGGCCCAACTGGATGAACTCAGGTTCTCGGCCGTCAGATATGCCAGACCGTCGCGCCTTTCGCGGCCAAGCCGCGGACACTTTTCTCCGGTCGCCAGGCTCGCCCGCAATTCTGCTGCTTCGCCAAGTGCCGAGAGAATTGCCGCCGGACGCGTGAGGCCGCGGCCGCAAGGAAGCCGGGGTGTGCTGCCCATTGCGGATGGCCGGTTTGGCATGGCGACAGCAAAGAAGATGGGGCAGTCCGGCAGATCGATCAACTCCACTCTGAAGTCATCGGCCAAACTCTCTTCCAGCACTTTCGTCCAGTCCGCCACCGGATTTTCCATGATCCGATTGCAGCAGTTTTGGAGTGACCGCTCAAGCCGGAAGGCAAGACCGCAAACGCCGTTTCACGATGGCATCACGATGTTTGAATATGGTGCCTCCTGTCTACAGAAGGAGGAGACGCAATGGGCTTTTTCAAAATGAACAGCAACAATCCTGCGAGCGATATGGCCGCCGGCAATGCGATTATCGCCGTCAGCGAGGCGGTCTACAATTCCGGGCCGAACAGCGCATGGGTACCTTTCATCACCAACACCAAGCAATGGATCTTCGATAGGGGTTACCGGTACCACAACGCCGATGGCACCATGGCGCCGGCGCAAGGCGGCAGGCCAGCGGGATTTACCCCTGCCGATCTTGAAGTCGTCGTGGTTCATGACAGCGAAAAGCGGATGCATGTGCGCGTGCCATGGCATGGTTCGCTGACGAATGTTGATCCAAACGATATCCCGGCAACGGAAACCTACTCCGGCTTCCCGCAGCTTCTGGCGCGCTATTTCATGCGCAGTTGCCGCTGAGTATCGGACGAGCCGGGGGTTGCAAACTGCTTGGCCAGTTGCAGCCCCTCATTCAACCTGCTGCGGCCTTCGTCCCAAACTACGGGGGTCGATCGATAGAGCATCCAATGATGCAGCTGTTCGGTGGTGAGGGGCACCGGCCCCTCCCATAGCCGGGTTATCAGGCCGCAGAATTGCTTATAGACTTCGGCGGCCTTCTCCTCCTCTCCGAGCATTGCATGAGCAGCGGCGGCCCAGGCGTAGCGATCGGGAAAAGCGTCCTTGCAGGACTTGAGCGTTTCGGCAGCAGCCGCGTAGTCGCCCGCCAGATACTGAATGGCGCTCAAGTAAGCCGAGAAATATTCGGGGTGAACCGGGTTGATGCCGATGGCCGTTCCCGACCATTCGAGCGCCAGATCGATATGCCCCATGAAGGCCATCGCCATGGCGCCGGCGATCAGCGTTTCGGAATCGTAGGGATTAAGGTCGACAGCGAGTTTGAAGTGCCAGTATGCGCGGCCGCCGGATCTGGCAACCAGCCAACTCCACCCCATGCTCATGTGATTTCGCGAGTCGTAAGGGTCAAGCGAGACGGCCTTTTGCGACAATTCCAGGGCCTGCTTGCGATCCGCACGTTCTTCAGCATAGCCCGGCCTGATCATGGCTTGCGAACTCAGGATCGATGCAAGGCTGGAATAGGCGCAGGCAAGACCTGGGTCCATGGCCATTGCCTGGGCAAACAGCACCTTGGCCTCGATATCCGCCGCCGGCGACCAATCTTTGGTCAACTGGTGGCCGCGCAGCCAGAGGTCATAGGCAACGGCATTGCCCGGCGGTGTGCGGGCATAACGGAGCAGCGCCATGTGATCGATGCGCGATGCCAGCCTGGACGAAATGCTGCCTGCAACCGTGTGACTCATGGTCTGCAAATCCTCGGCTGAGATCGTGAATATCTCATTCCAGATTTGCGACCCATCGAGACAGTCGACGAGAGCCACGTAGAGTTTGCCGTCCGTCTGCCGCCAGTCGATCACTGTATCGACGACATACTCGGCGCCAATTTTGGCGGCCAGACCGGTGTAGTCGATCTTGTGCGCGGAATCGAAGCCGGTGCTTGGCCAGGAGAGAATCATCCAACAACGGAATCGCGACATGCAGAGTTTAAGCAGTCCTGAAAATCCGTCGGCCAGATAGTCTTTGCTGTTGTCGGCATAGCGCGTCAGGGGCGGTCTGATGGCAATCTTGGGAATGCCGCGGGCGCTGATCTTGCCGGTGGCGGCAAGGCCAGATTGACCGCCTGCCGCCAGCGGCGATTTCGTCAGTCCATCGCCACGCTTGATGGCCACCAGAAGATTGATCGTCTCTTGCGAGGGTTCGCTATCGAGTTCATCGGCGAGAGCTTTTTCCACTCTCGCGAATTGCCGGAGTGCCCCCGCCTGATCGCCGCGCGAAGCGTGATAGCGCATCAGAAACTGAAAGGCATATTCATGCGCGGGCTCGATGCGCACCAGTTCTTCCGCCAGCTCGGCCTTGCCAAAATCGCCGGATGCAACGAAGCGCTGCAAGTGATCGGTGAGCAAGCCCGATATCATGCCTCGCAACCTGGTGCGTTCGACCTGCACCCAGGCTTCGAACATGGGTGCAGCAGGAACGACTTCGCCGAACAACTCGCCTTGCCACAGCTTCGCCAATGAAAGCGCCAAATCGCTATCGGTCTTTGCTGAGGCGAGGCCCCCGGTAAGCTTCGAGACATCCAGCGTGACGTTGTCGAGCAGTACCCGGACATCGAGGCGGCTGGCCTCGATCAGGTCATCGGCAGCGGCCCCGAGGCAATCCCTGATTTCTTTCAGGCATTGGCGCAGCGACGTCCGGGCCTGGACCTCGGGCGCCGGGTCCCACAGGAAGGAGGCCAGCTTTTCGCGGCTCATGCGGGCGCCTGGCCACAAAGCCACCAGACCGATCAGGCAGCGCGCCTTGCGCGACCGGAATTCGTATTCGAGATTGGTCTGAGTATCGATGAGCCGGCATCTGCCGAATAGTTCAAGTTGAAAGCACGTCGCCATGGGTTTCCCGCTGCTGCCGCGACTTTGCGTTAAAAACCTAAGGTATTCAATCGAATAGTAATGCAGACCCGGAATCGGTTTTGGCCGCAGCATACCTCACGAAGCACAACCTTCAAGTTCAGCAAGCCTGGCCGCAGGTTCAACTACTGTTTGAACCTCTGTGGCGGAGATTTTTCCGGGATGATTCCGGCGCGGAATTTTTGCAGCACAACCTGCAAAATCAAACCCACCAACAGCATGCGAATGTATGAACTCCGGGTGATCCATTCCGGCGGCAAGCGGTTGGTGAGGATTTCGGTCATCGACCACAGAGCCCAAATTCCCAGTGCGCCGGCAATGGCGCCACGGTTGTTGCCGGAGCCTCCCGCCATCAACATCACCCAGACGAGGAAAGTCACCATCAGCGGGTCGGTGGCGGAGGGCGACAGAAACCTGAAGTAGTGCGCCGCAAGGGCCCCTGCCACGCCCATGATGGCGCAGCCCATGACGAACGTCTGTACCCGGAACTTCTCGACGTCCTTGCCTGCCGCTGCCGCCGATATCTCATTGTCGCGGATGGCCCGCAAGCTCAGTCCCCAGGGGCTGTCGCGCAGGCGTTCGGACACGACATAGCCAAGCAGGACGATCAGCCAGACGAAGGCCATGTAGAAGATATCGGCAGAGCGGCCCTGAAAGACACCGTCAAGCGGGCGCGGAACGCCGGAGATGCCAAGGCTGCCATTGGTCAGCCAACTTTCATTGACAATGACCAGGCGCAGAATTTCGGCAATGCCGATCGAGGCCATGGCAAGGTAATCGCTCTTCAGCCGCACGCATATTCTTGCCACGGCCCAACCGGTTACCCCTGCCAGAAACGCCGCGCCGGCCAGCCCAACGACGACGGGTAGCCCGAAGCCACCAAGATGCTTTTCCGTTGGGCCCGATGTGAGAATGGCCGAGGTGTACGCGCCAACCGCGAAGAAACCCGCAACGCCGGCGTTGAACAGCCCACCCATGCCCCATTGAATGTTGAGCGCCAGGCACAGCAGCGCGTAAATACCGCCGGCGATGAGGAAGCTGACCAGATAAAAAAACAGCCCGGTTGCATCCATCAGAGCAGCCTTCCCTTGAACAGGCCCTGCGGCCGGAAGATCAGGAGGATGACCATGATGAAGAAAGCCACGGCGGTCTTGTAGGAGGGCGAAATCAGCGCGGCCTCGCCAATCCAGTTGAATGATGACAGCTCTTCAGCCAGCCCGATCACCAGCCCACCAGCCATGGCGCCCATCGGTTTGCCGATGCCACCCAGGATGGCGGCTGCGAACATCGGCATCAACAGGTTCCATCCGAGATTGGGATGCGCACTGGTATCCAGCCCGGCAAAAACTCCGGCAACCGCAGCCAGCGACGCGCCAATGATCCAGGTCCAACGGATGATTTTCTCGGTGTCGATGCCGGACACGGCGGCGAGTTCGGCATCGTCAGCGACAGCCCGCATCGATCGCCCGGTGCGGGACCGCGACAGGAAATAGTGCAGCAGCACGGCAATGACCGCCGTCATGATGATTACCTCGACATGCAGCACCGAGATGCGGAAGGTCTCGAACAGCACCAGCGGCTGACGGACGCCGGCCACGAAAACCTGATTTTCCGAACCCCAGAACAATTGCAGCATGGAACGGAAAATCAGCGCCACGCCGAACGACGAGATCACCGTGTAGATGGTCGGCAACTGACGCAACGGCTTGTAGAAAATTTTGTCGACCAGCAGAGCGGCGGCAATCGCCAATGCAATGCCGAACGGCAGCAGCAGCAGCGGCTGAAGGGGCACGATGGCAATGGCCGCCAGTACGCCGTAAGCGCCGAGCGTCATGAGGTCGCCATGGGCAAAGTGGGCAAACCGCAGGATGCCGAAGATCATCGAGATACCAACTGCACCCAAGGCATAGACGCTGCCGATGGCCAGAGCGGGAATAAGGTAGAGGTTGATAAATTCGATCATCAGCCACCGCCACCGAGGAAGGACCGGCGCACAGTCTCATCGGCCAGCAGCTCCTTGCCGGACCCGCACGCGAAGTTGCGCCCGGCCACAAGGACGTAGCCTTTGTCGGCGATACGCAACGCCTGCTTGGCGTTTTGTTCGACCATCAGAATGGTGATTCCGGCTTGGCGAATGTCGAGGAGCAAATCGAAAATGCGTTCGAGATAAGCTGGCGACAGTCCGGCGGTCGGTTCATCCAGTAGCAGAAGTTTCGGTTCGCTCATCAAGGCGCGGCCCATGGCTACCATCTGGCGCTGGCCGCCCGACAGTTCGCCCGCCGGCTGCTTGAGTTTGCCGCGGAGATCGGGAAACAGCCTCAGAACTTTCTCGCGCGTCCGTGCCTTGTCGGGCGGTGGTGCCGCATAGGTGCCGACGTCCAGGTTCTCTTCGACCGTCAGGCTGGGGAAGACATTGCGGCTTTGCGGGGTGGCCGAGATGCCGAGCGGGACGAGCGCCGATGTCTTAAGGCCGGTGATGACGCGGCCATCGAATTCGATGCGGCCGGCGAGTGTGCTGGTCAGCGCAAAGACCGACTTAAGCAGCGTCGATTTGCCTGCGCCGTTGGGACCGATGATCACGGTGATCTCCTCGCGCATCGCATCGAGTGCTATATCCTCGATGACGGCGGTGGCGCCATACCCTGCAGTCAGACCGTGAACGGCAAGCAACGCACTCACGCCCGCGCCTCGTATTTTCCGCCGCCAAAATAAGCCTCGATCACCCGCTCGTCGCGGCGCACCTCTGGTACGCTTCCCTCGGTCAATACAGCCCCTTGCGCCATCACCACAACATAATCGCAAAGCTTCGACACATAGTCGAGATCATGCTCGATCAGGCAGAACGTCAAACCGCGTTCCTGGTTGAGGAGCTTGATCTTGTCGGAGAGCTTGGCCAGCAAGGTGCGGTTGATGCCGGCGCCGATCTCGTCGAGAAGAACGATCTTGGGATCGCGCATCAGCGCGCGGCCCAGTTCGACAAGCTTCTTCTGGCCGCCCGAGAGATTGCCGGCCTTCTCATCCTCGACGCGTTCCAGCTCCAGCAACGCGATGACTTCGCGGGCACGGGCGTAGGCTTCGCGGGTTTCCGCCTCGAATCTGCTGCGGCGGAACATCACGTTGAAGACATTGTCGCCGATCGGTGCCGCCGCCGCGGCCATCAGGTTCTCAAGCACGGTCAGGCGCGAGAACTCATGCGGGATTTGAAAAGTGCGCGCCAGACCGCGGGCGGCGCGCTGGTGCGGTTTCAGCGCCGTGATGTCCTCGCCGCCGAGCAGCACGCGCCCGCTGCTTGGCGCAATGCGGCCTGCGATGACATTGAACGCCGTGGTTTTCCCAGCACCATTCGGACCGATGAGGCCGGTGATGCGGCCGGCCTCGATGGCAAAACTGGTATTATCGACAGCCCGCAGCCCGCCGAAGTCGACCGAGATTCCGTCAAGCCTGATCATGGCGAGTGCCCTCTCCGGACCGGCATCCGGAGAGGGCCGTCACTTACTGCATGACCGCTGTTTGCTTGTAGGAGGTGCCATCGACGATGAACCTGCCGATATAGCCGGTGACATCGCCATTGGCATCGAACTCATATGCGCCGCCGGCGCCATCATAGTCGATGTCCTTGCCGGCCTTGATCAGCTCCTTGGCCTTGGCCCATTCGCCAGGTCCGACTTTTTCGCCAGGCGCCGAGGCCACTTCGCGAAGTGCCGCGGCAATCTTGCCGCGGTCGGCGGAGCCTGCCTTTTCGACGGCAAGCAAGGTCAGGAAGGTTGCGTCATAGGTCTGATCGACGAAGGCCTTGTCGGCGCCCTCCTTGTACTCGGCGTTGAATGCGTCATGCAGCGTCTTCTGGGCCGGATTGTCGGCGGGCGAGGTCGGCGAAGAGAAGAACGATGTCTTGAGGGCATCAGCACCCACGTCCTTGATCAGCAGGTCATCGCGCAAACCGTCGGTGCCAATGAAGCGCGTGAACAAACCGCCTTCAATCGACTGCTTGACGATCTTGACACCGGAATCGCCGGCATAAGCGACGACGACGAGGGCCTCAGCACCGCTCTTGGACAGGGTGGCCAGTTCGGAACGGTACGAGTCCTTTTTCTCTTCATGCTTTTGCTCGGCAACCACTTCGCCGCCGGCGGCCTTGTAAGCCTCCATGAATGTCTGGCCGATGCCGACGCCGTAGTCGTTGTTGACATAAGTAACGGCAACTTTCTTGATGCCTTCGTCAAGCACCATGCGGGCCAGGACCGCGCCCTGATAGTTGTCGGACGGCACGATGCGATAGACCAGGTCGGCATCCTTCAAGCCGGTCATTGCTGGCGACGTGGCGGTCGGCGAAATCTGCACGATGCCCGCCGGGATTGAGACCGCCTCGGCGGCGGCAATGGTCGTGCCCGACATCAACGCGCCCATGATCACGGGAACATTCTCGATATTTGCGAGTTTACCGGCGGCATCGACGGCGCCTTGCGAGGTACCCGTGGTGTCGCCGAAGACCGGAACCGCCATGCCATCGAGCAAGCCGCCCTGGGCGTTCACCTGCTTCACCGCCAGATTCACGGCGTTCTGCAGCGGCGGAATGAAGTTGGCGATGGGCCCGGTGATATCCATCAAGATACCGATCTTGGTGTCGGCGGCTTGGGCCGCAAGGCTGGTGCCCAACAGCGCGGCGGCGGCAATTATCAATGTGATTTTCTTCATGGCTTCCTCCCTGGTGTTTTGCCTGATATCACTTGAGCATTCCGCCAAGCTTTCGTCCAGAGGTTCACGTCATTGCCAAAACTTCGATGCCACCGCCAATCTCCAGGTCTACGAATGTTCGCATGATGGACGCAGGCAGCGGCTACTTTCTCTATCACTCGATCGGTCAATACCCGGGTAAGACCGAGGGCCTCGCTGCGGCGATGGCCGAGTTGGCGGAGGTCTGGGGTTGCCCTGAAGACCGGCAGTGGAACTACCTATTTCAGAAGCGGGCGCGGTTTCTCGACCTGTGGCGGGCGATCATCAAGGCACCACAAGGTACCGTGACGGCTTGCGAAAGCGTCACGCAAGGCCTCCATATGCTGATGACCGCGCTGCCAAAGCGGCTGTTGCAGGGGCGCCGGGTGTTGGTGGCAGCCGACTGCTTTCCCTCCAACCATTTTCTGCTCAACGGTCTTCAGGAACGGCTGGGCTTCACGCTCGATACGGTCAAATCGCGCCAGGGCGCCACCTATGTGGCGGATGAAGACATGATGGCCCAGTGGCAACCTGACGTGGCGTTGGCCCTGGTCACCTGGGTGAGTTCGACAACCTCCCGCCGAGCGGATCTCGATAAGCTGGCTTCCCACGGCAAAGCGATGGGCAGCCTGGTCGGCGTCGATATCACCCAGGCAGCTGGTCTGCTGCCATTCTCGGTCGGTGCGCCCCAAGTCGATTTTGCGCTGTCCACCAGTCTCAAATGGATGTGCGGCACGCCGGGCGCAGGCGTCCTCTATGTTCAGCCGGACCTCATCGCCGATTGCCAACCGGAACTGCGCGGCTGGTTCAGCCAGGATAACCCCTTCAACTGGGATATTGACCGTTTCGAACTGGCGCCTGACATCCGGCGGTTCGACAGCGGAACACCGGGCATGATGGCGGCGGCAGCCACGGTTCCCGCACTTGAGTGGCATGCCGCACAAGATCACGCCGCCCTCCTTCGCCACACCCGGGTTCTCACCGCCGATCTCATCAAGGCTGCCGACGATCTGGATCTGTACCTGGTCACACCGCGCCCCGAGGCCGAGCGGGGCGGCAGCGTCATGATTCAGATTCCCAAGGGCCTGCGGGCTGAGGATATCCTCGCCTCACTGCGCGCGGAGGATATCCATGCCGACAGCCGCGGGCAGATCTTGCGCCTGTCGCCCGGTGTCATGACAAGCCATGCTGCGACCCAACGCCTGATCGGCATGTTGGCGGCCTGCCGTTGAACCTCGGGCCGGCCGTTGCGCCGCGCTATCTGTTTCCGGCCATTGCGGTTGCCTTGTGCGGCGCCATGTGGGGCGTGTTCTGGTTGCCCTTGCGGTGGCTGGATGGCCAGGGGGTTGGCGGCGGCTGGGTGAGCCTGATGTTCAATGCCATCAGCGCGCTGGCGCCGTTGCCATGGCTTTTCAAGCGGTCGCCGTGGCAAGGCATCCGCCCGCAACTCCTGACTGGTCTGCTGCTTGGCACGGCTTTTTCCCTCTACACCGTGAGCCTGGCGATGACCGATGTGCTCAATGCCATCCTGCTGTTCTATCTGACACCGGTGTGGAGCACGCTGGCCGGCTGGATGTGGTTCAAGCTGCGCATGAGCGTCTCGCGCTTCCTGGCCATTGTGTTTGGCTTGTCGGGCATGGCCCTGATTCTCGGCATTGCCGAGGGCGTGCCCCTGCCCCGCAACGCCGGCGACTGGACGGCACTGGCCAGCGGCATGTGCTGGGCGGCGGGAACCATCCGGAGTTATGCCAGGCCGGTGCCCGGCGTCGCACTCCCGGTGTTCCTGTTCTCGATCGGCGGTCTTCTGGCCTCCGCCATCATCCTGACGATCGGCGTCGCGCTGGACATGCCATTGGCGCGAGCCGGTGATCTCTGGCAGGCGATGCCCTGGGTGATTCTCTTTGCGCTGACCTTCTTCGTGCCGCCGAATTTCCTGGTGTTGTGGGCAGCACAGCGCATCGATCCTGGCCGCGTCGGCATCCTGCTGATGGGTGAGGTGCTGGTCGGCTCCATCAGTGCTGCGCTGTTGGCGGGCCAGCCTTTCGGCATGACCGAGTTGGCCGGCACAGCGCTGATCGTGTGTGCCGGCCTGGTCGAGGTTCTGGGCCGGCGCTAATGCGGGCTTGCCAGGTCCGGCGGGGTGCATCTATTCTTACACCAACGCTTGCGTATGAGGATTTCGCCATGAATGTAATATCCCGCCATATCTGCGACATCGGCAAATTCGACCGCGATCCGGAGAAATCCTACACCGTCCCGGCACATCATTATTTCGATCCCGGCATCTATGAGCGCGAGAAGCAGGAGATATTCTTCAAGTCCTGGAATTATGCCTGCCATGTGAGCCAGGTGGCGGCGCCCGGCGCCTTCGCGACCTGTCAGGTCGCCGACCAGAGCATCGCCGTGGTGCGCGGGCACGATAGCGTCTTGCGGGCGTTCTACAATGTCTGTTCGCACCGCGCCCACGAGTTGCTGAAAGGCTGCGGCAAGGCCAACATCGTCACCTGCCCCTACCACGCCTGGACTTATCATACCGACGGCCGTCTGCGCTCCGCCATCGGCCAGAAGAAAGTGGAAGGCTTCGAAGCGGATGAATTCAAGTTGAAGCAAGTGAGGCTCGAAGAATTTGCTGGATTCGTTTTCGTCAATCTCGATCACGATGCGGCGGCACTTGCGCCGCTTGCCGGCAGGCTTGCCGGGGAAATCGCAAGTTACTGCGGCAACGTTCCCGATCTCAAGTTCGCGCACCGCCTCACCTATGACATCAAGGCGAACTGGAAGAACGTCGTCGACAATTTCCTTGAGTGTTATCACTGTTCGACCGCCCACCCGGCATTCGTGGATCTGGTCGATATCAAAAATTACCACACCAAGACCCATGGCCTGTATTCGAGCCACATTTCGCCGCCAGGACGCGCCGACAACGCCGCCTACCAAGTTCCAGCCGGCCAGGAGAGAAACTTCGCGGCGTGGTGGTTATGGCCGAATGTGACGTTCAATGTGTTCCCGGGACCTGCGAACATCACCGTGCTGCACATCATGCCGACAGGGCCTGAGACAACGCGCGAACATTTCGACGTGTTTTTGCTAAATGAAAAACCATCAGAAAGCGAAATGCAGGCGATCAAGTATATCGACGAGGTTCTGCAGGTCGAAGATATCGGGCTGGTCGAAAGCGTTCAACGCGGGTTGCACTCGCGCGGTTACAGTCAGGGCCGCTTCATGGTGGATAAGGAACGCAGTTTCAACTCCGAGCACGGCCTGCATCACTTCCATTCACTGGTGCTGGACCGGTGGGGCGATCACGCCTGACGCGGCAGCCAGGCCATCAGATGCGTGGCAACGGCGACGAGTTCATCGCTCTGATTGGTGACTTCGACCTTGGCCAAGGTGCGGTTCTTGGCGCTCTCGATGCTGTCGACGCGATAGCGCACGGTAATGGTGTCGCCGATGAAAACCGGCTTCAGGAACCTGACCTTTTCGTAGCCCAGCGACACCGGAAAGATCGATGGCGCGCGCTCGGCCATCAGATTGCCGATCATTGTCGAGGCCGCCGACATGTAACCAACCAGCAATGCGCCGTGGGCGATGCGCCCGCCATACTGGGTCTTCAGCATGAATTGCTCGTTGACGTGATTGGGCGCCAGATCGCCGGTGATGCCCGCGAAGAGGTAGACATCGCTCTCTGAAACGGTTTTGCTGAAGGCCGTGCTTGCGCCAAGCGCCGGGGACAAGTCCATGAGTTGGTCTTTCGGTTGTGATTGACAGACGATGCGCCGGATGATGCTTGAACTTGGCTTTATGGTAAAGCCCGTGCGGCGGCGAGACTGGCTTCACGCCGGGCTTGGCTGAGATGCAAATCCACCTTCAGAAACCGCAGCGGAACCCGATGCCCCGACCCTTCGATCTTGTCATCTTCGATTGCGACGGCGTGCTGGTCGATAGCGAGATGCTGAGTGCCAGGGTGCTGATGGGGATGATGGCGGAGGTGGGATTGCCGATCACGCCCGAGATTTTTCGCAGCGACTTTCTGGGCCGCAGCTTCGCCGCCGCAGCAGAGCGTGCCGAGGAACGCTTTCAGCGCCGCCTGCCCGCGGGCTTCCAGCTCCGCTACCGTGAGCACGGTGGTGCGTGTGTCAACACCAGACGCGTTGAGAATGGCCTGCTGCACTTGCCATCCGCTGAGCTGTTTCCGCGTGTTGTACACGACATTCCCGCTGTTGAGCAGCGTACGAACTCCGGTGCAGCCAAGCGATTCCATGACCGCGCGA
>JANPCS010000246.1:0-3319 GCA_031431065.1 Hyphomicrobiales bacterium
GAGCCCAGCAGCGAATTGTGCAGCAGCACCATCCACGCATTGACCTGCATCGTGCCATTGCCGGTCAGCTCGCGCAGCACATCGCGGCCTTGGAGGAGAAAGGTGTATTTTCCGGAAGACGGCACCGCCTATTTCAAGACCAACGCATCGCGCTATGGCGCCATCAAGCCGGTGAAAAATTATCTCCTCCAAGGCCGCGATGTGCTGCGCGAGCTGACCGGCAATGGCACGATGCAGGTCAATGCGTGGATGGTGCTGCTGCACAATTCGCTGCTGGGCTCAAAGCATCCCGACGCCACCACCAGCAACGCCTTTGGCGACCGCTACGTCTACAGTCTCTGCCCGTCGCACCCGCAGGCGCGGGCCTATGCCGTAGGCCTCGTGCATGATGTGACGGAATCTTATCCGGTGATGGGCGTGTCGCTGGAGTCGCCGGGCTTCGCGCCCTACTCGCATGGTTTCCATCACGAGTTCGCGCTGAACCAGCCGAACCGCTGGCTCGAGGCGCAACTGGGTCTGTGCTTTTGCAATCACTGCATCGCCGGCGCCAAGACGGCGGGCGTCAATGCCCAAGCCTTGAAGATGCAAGTGGCCAAGGACATTTCCGATTATCTCGCCAGCGATGTCGACTTTCCCGCCGACATGGCGGAAGCCTTCTGGACGGCGGATACGCGGTTCGACGGTGAGTTGAAAGCCTTCCTCGACTGGCGCTGCACGGTGGTGACATCACTTGTTGCTGAAATCCGCGCAAAGGTTCGCAAGGATGCCGAAGTCGCGGTCATCCCGTCAGTTGCTCGCCCCACCAGTGGTTCATGGTATGAGGGCAGCGATCTCGCCTCCCTGGCAGAGGCCTGCGGCATTATCGAAGCGTGTTTTTATGAACCGGGATCGGCGCGCGTCAAAGCCGATCTCTTCGATCTCAAGCGGCGGCTGCGCGGCAAGGGCCAGTTGCGTGGCATCACGCGGCCTGCCTGGCCCGATCTCAGCAACAAGACCGAATTCCTCGCCGCCATCCAGGCACTGAGCGATGGCGGCGTCTCGGGTCTTGCGTTCTACAACTGGGGGCATTTGCGCAAATCCAATGTTGCGTGGATTGCCGATGCCATGAAGATTTTCGGAGACCGATGATGTTGTTCAAAGGCAAGACAGTGGCGATCACCGGGTCCGCGGGCGGCATCGGTCAAAGCCTGTGCCGCCACTTTGCCAGCGAGGGTGCCAGCATTGCCGCCATCGACCTCAGCCCGGCGCTCCATGATTTCGCCGCAACACTGGCCAAGGAAGGTGTGACCATCCGCCATGCCATCGCCGATGTTGGCGATCCAGCAGCCGTCGCCGCAGCCTTCGCGCAACTGGGGTCCATCGACATCCTGGTCAACAATGCCGGCTTCTCCGAACACCCGACCTTTGCCAAGACCGATCCGCAAGCCTGGAGCCACGACATCAACGGCAATCTCAACGGCGCCTATAATTGCGCCCATGCGGTGCTCGATGGCATGAAGGCCAAGAGCGGCGGTGCGATCATCGCCATCGGTTCGGTGAATGGTTTGAGCGGCTTTGGCGATCCGGCCTATAGTGCCGCGAAAGCCGGGATGATCTCACTCACCCGCTCGCTCGCCATGGAATATGGCCGCTTCAACATCCGCGCCAACATCGTGCTGCCGGGAACCGTGCGCACGCCGCTATGGGAACGCAAGGCCGGTGCCGATGCATCCACACTGGAGCGCTTGCGCAAATGGTACCCATTGGGCCGCATCGTCGAGCCCATCGATGTGGCCCGCGCCGTTGCCTTTCTGGCATCCGATGCCGCCGCGGCGATCACCGGGGCATCGCTAGTTGTCGATTGCGGGCTGACCGCCGGCAACATGGTGATGACCCGTGAATTGACGCTGCAGGATTTTTGAGGGGACCCACATGGACAGGCTGCGCATCGGTGTTATCGGCCTTGGCTGGTTTGGCGAAATCCATTGCGAGACCATCGCCGGCATCGCCAACATGGAACTCGCCGCGCTCTGCACCCGCAGGCCGGAACGGCTGGCCGAACAGGCGGTCAAGTTTGGTGTCAAGAAGACCTACAGCGATTACCGCGACATGCTGGCCGACAAGGACATCGATGCCGTGTCGATCGTCACCATGTGGGACCAGCACACTGACCCCGCCATCGCCGCACTCGAAGCCGGAAAGCACGTGTTCCTCGAAAAACCGATGGCCTCGACGGTTGCCGATTGCGCGAAAATCATCGCCGCTTCCAAGACCGCCAAAGGCATTCTGCAGATCGGCCATATCTGCCGCTTCAATCCGCGTTACCGCATGGCGAAGCTGGCCATCGATGAAGGCCGCATCGGCAAGATCGTTTCATTGTCGTCGCGCCGCAACATCCCCGCCGCCTGGACTCCGACAATTCTCGACAAGATCGGCCCCATCACCGGCGATGCCATTCACGATACCGATCTGATGCTGTGGTTCACCGGCGACCAGATCGTCAGCGCCTATGCCCAGACCGTCAGTGTACGGAACTTGAAGTTCCCGGACATCGGCCAGACCATGTACCGCTTCAAGGGTGGGGCCACGGCAACGCTCGAAACCGTGTGGTGCATGCCGGAGAAGACACCGTTCGATATCGACGAGCGCATGTCGATCATCGGCACCGAGGGCATCATCCACATCCAGGACACGTTCCCCAATCTCGGCATCGTCGATGGCTCGCGGCTGCACAGTCCGGACACCACCTATTGGCCGATGTTCGACGGCGTGCGCGGCGGAGCGCTGCGGGCCGAGTTCGACTATTTCGCCACTTGCGCGCTGAAAGGCATCGCACCCGCCATCGGCCGGCCGGAAGATGCGGCGGCAGCACTCGCGGCAACGCTTGCCGCTGAAGAGTCAGCGCGCAGCGGCAATGTCATCAGGATCGGATAGGAGAGATATCATGGCGGCAGCTAAGCTTCGCGTTCTCGTCGTTGGCCTCGGCAACATGGGGATGAGCCACGCGCTGGCTTACACCCGCATTGCGGATTTCGAAGTGGTGGGGGTGTGCGAACGGCGCATCGCCAGCCGAGAATTGCCAGAAGCTTTGAAAGGTGCGAAGAAATTCGACAAGTTCGAAACCGCGCTGGCTGAATTGAAGCCCGATGTCGTGTCGATCAACACGCTGCCCGATACGCATGCGCAATATGCCATGCTGGCGATGGAAGCCGGTGCTCATGTGTTCGTCGAAAAGCCGCTGGCCGACAACGCGGAAAATGCCGAGAAGGCGGTCGCCACCGCCAAGCGGACGGGCAAGAAACTGGTGATCGGCTATATTCTGCGTCATCATCCCTCGTGG
>JANPCS010000247.1:0-3178 GCA_031431065.1 Hyphomicrobiales bacterium
TCTTCGGTTATATCTGGGTCACCCTAAACGAGAACGGGCTGCTGAAAATCCCCGACCGCGAACCGGGCATGATGATCCTCGCCTCGGACAGCTCGGTGCTGGCCGAAATGGGCTCCTTCAACGGCGACGAAGTCCGCCTCGCCGATCTGCCCAGCTACGTACCCAATGCGGTGATCGCCATCGAGGATCGCCGTTTCCGCAGTCACTTTGGCGTCGATCCGATTGGTCTGGCGCGCGCCGTCTATACCAACTACCGCGCCGGCCGCCTGGTACAGGGCGGTTCGACGCTGACCCAGCAGCTCGCCAAGAATCTGTTCCTCAGTCCCGATCGCACGATGCAGCGTAAGCTGCAGGAGGTAGTGCTGGCGGTGTGGCTGGAGACTAAATATTCCAAGGACGAGATTCTTCAACTCTACTTGAATCGCGTCTACTATGGCTCGGGCGCCATGGGCATCGAGAAGGCGGCGCGTACTTACTATCAAAAGCCGGCCGCCGAATTGACGCTGATCGAAGCCGCCACCATGGCCGGCGTGCTGAAGGCGCCGAGTTCAACGAACCCGGCGGCCAACCCGGAAGCCGCCGCCGGGCGCGCCAAATTGGTGATCGACAGCATGGCCGATGCCGGCTTCATCACCGAACTTGAGGCGGCCGAAATGATGGACCGGCCAGCCGAGGTGAAAGCCGTCAACTATGTGCCCGCCAAGCATTACATCGTCGACTGGGTCGCTGAGCAGTTGCCGGAATTCGTCAAGGACTATGAGCAATCCCTGGTCATCGAGACGACCATCGACCCCACGCTGCAGGCCAATGCCGAGAAAGCCTTGCGCAAGCGCCTGTCGACCGAGGGCGTCAAGCTCAAGGCCAGCGAGGGCGCGCTGGTGGTGCTCGACGGCTCGGGCGCGGTGCGCGCCATGGTGGGCGGCAGATCCTATAAGAAGAGCCAGTTCAACCGCGTGACCAAGGCAAAGCGCCAACCAGGTTCGGCCTTCAAGCCGTTCCTCTATCTGGCCGCACTTGAACGAGGCTTCACGCCCGATTCGGTCGAGGTCGACGAACCGGTCCGCGTTGGCGACTGGGAACCGGAGAATTACCGCAAGAAATATCTGGGCGCCGTGAGCCTCGAAACCGCCTTCGCCATGTCGCTCAACACGGTGGCGGTGAAACTGGTGATGCAGGTCGGGCCTCGGAACGTTGCAGCGGTGGCCCATCGCCTGGGCATTACGTCGGACCTCGGCAACGATGCTTCGATAGCGCTCGGCACATCTGAAGTCACGCTGCTGGAAATCACCCAGGCCTTCGTGCCCTTCTCCAATGGCGGCTATCCGGTCGTGCCCTATGCCGTGAAGCGCATCCTGACGCGCGACGGCAAAATCGTCTATGAAAGGAAGGGATCGGGCTTTCCACAAGCCGTTGGCGATACCGATCTCGCATCAATGAACCGCATGATGCGCGCCGTGGTAACCGATGGCACCGGCAACCGCGCCGCCTTCTCCGGCCCTGACATCGGCGGCAAGACCGGCACCAGCCAGGATTACCGCGATGCCTGGTTTATCGGCTACACATCCGAACTTGTGGCCGGCGTCTGGGTCGGCAACGACGACAATGCGCCGACCGCCAGAGTGACCGGTGGATTGATCCCCGCCGAAATCTGGCGCGATGTGATGGAGCCGGCCCATGCCGGCCTTCACCCCCGCCCGCTCCCTGGAGATCGTGGGTTTCCTCCGAGCAGCACGACGACAATCGCCCGGGTCGAAGTCAACACTCAAGGCGAGACGCAAGAACCGCGCATGCAGAACGATGGCTTCTTCGAAAGCCTGTTTGGGTCTTCAGACAAGAAAACCGGGAAGAAGCAGAAATCCGGGCGCCTCAGCGCGCAGGAACGGATGCGGCGCGCGCAGGAAGAGCGATGAAAATGCTCAGGCAACGACGCGGTGCACGGTCTGCCCGTGGGTCTTGAGCCAGGTCTTGGCTTTCGAGGAATGCGGGCAGTGGCTCAGCACCAGCCGCCAGAAGCGCGGGCTGTGATCGAGATGCTTCAAGTGTGCCACCTCGTGCGCCGCGACATAGTCGAGCACATGCGGCGGCACCAGGATGAGCCGCCACGAATAGGACAGATCCCCGCCTGAAGAACACGAACCCCAGCGGGTGCGCTGGTCGCGCACCGTGATGCGGCGGTATTTGACATCCATCATCCCGGCGTAACGCTGTGAAGCCAGCGCTAGATCGGCGGAGGCCTGGGCTTTCAGCCAATCCCGCAGGCGGCGCGGGATATGCGCCAGCTCTCCCGGCACGTGAATGAGTTTCTGTCCGGTATCGACGGTGATCGATCCGCGCTTTGCTCCGGCATGGCGGATTTCATGTTCCATGCCACGCAGCGGAATTCGTTCGCCCGGTTTCAGATGGACGTTGCCGCCGTGATGGGTGATCTTGCCGGCGATCCAGCTGCGCGAGCGTTCGGTGAACTCAAGGGCGCGAGCCCGCGATACGCCTTTGGGCACCGTGACCTGCACTTCCGTGCCATGCATGTTGAGGCGCAGCACCAGCCGCTTGGCCCTGGCATTGCGGCGGAAGACAACGGTAAGCGTCTGCCCGGCGATGGTGATCTCAGACGGCTCAAGCGGCTTTGGCGCAATGATACGCTCAAGCCGCTGCAGGAGTCCCGCCATCAGGCGTTGGCGTTCACGAAATCGACGATACGCGGCACGATATCCTTACGGAACCGCGAGCCGTTGAACACACCGTAATGACCGACACCGAGTTGCAGGTGATGCAGTTTCTTGGCCGCCGGCAATCCGGTGCACAAGTCCTGCGCCGCTTCAGTCTGGCCGACGCCGGAGATATCGTCGCGCTCGCCCTCGATGGTCATCAGCGCCGTCCGGGTGATCCGCGACGGATCGACCTTGCGGTTGCGATGCGTGAGGCTGCCCTTCGGCAGGTCGTGATTGACGAAAACCTTTTCCACCGTGTCGAGATAGAACTCGGCGGTGAGGTCCATTACCGACATGTATTCATCGTAGAATTCGCGGTGTTTTTCCGCCGAATCGCCGTCGCCATCGACCAGATGCCAGAACATCTCGCGGTGCGCGCCGAGGTGGCGGTCGAGGTTCATGGTCATGAAGCCACCCAGCTGCAGGAAGCCCGGATAAACATCGCGCATCATGCCGGCATGCGGTGCCGG
>JANPCS010000248.1:0-1994 GCA_031431065.1 Hyphomicrobiales bacterium
GGTCATCTGCGAAGCGGTGGAGCGGCAGAAGGGCTATCAATGCCTGCGCGTTCTCACTGTCGATATCTCAACCGCCATCAATCCGGTGGAACGCCGCCCGCGCACCCATACCTCGGTGGCACCGAACAGCGCCTGGGTCAAAGCCAAGGTCAAGTGGTTCAACCGCGCCCGCGGCTTCGGCTTTGTCTCGGAAAGCGAAAACGGCCCCGATATCTTCATCCACATGGAAACGCTGCGCAAGACGGCGATTGCCGACCTGCAGCCGGAAACCTGGGTCTATGTGCGCTTTGGCGATGGGCCCAAGGGCAAGATGGCGGCTGAAGTACGTCTCTCGCTTGAAGGCGGTCCTGCCCTCACCAACTGATCGCCCCATCACGGCAGCATGCCATCGTTCTGCAACAATTGGGATGGAAGACGCCTGACCATGCGCCGATACGTTGCTCGCCTGTTCCTTTTCATTCTCCTTGGCCTGCTGCCGGTGGTGGCTGTCGCGGAAGATGCGTCACTATCAAAGATCGAGCCCTTGACCATTGCGACGGAAGCCGACGCCAGTCTGTTTACCGTCGAGATCGCCGATACCGACGAATTGCGCCAACGCGGCCTGATGTTCCGCCAGCGCATGCCGGAAGACCGCGGCATGCTCTTCGACTTCGGCCAATCCCGGCCGGTGGGCATGTGGATGAAGAACACCTATATCTCGCTCGACATGCTGTTTATCCGATCAGACGGCACCATCGCCCATATCGCCGAGAACACCGTGCCGAAATCGCTCGATGTCGTCGGCGTCAACGAACCGGTTCTGGCGGTTCTGGAACTGGCCGGCGGCTCGGCCAGACGCTTGCGGATCAGAACCGGCGACACGGTCTATCACCGCATCTTCAGGAATGCCGAATAGAACACCGGCCTTGCCCCAAGCGATGTTTTTCGGTTAAGAGCCCAGCACACGTCAAGGCCTGTCGGGGTGTAGCGCAGTCTGGTAGCGCACCTGCTTTGGGAGCAGGGGGTCGTCAGTTCGAATCTGACCTCCCCGACCATGGCCTTTACCGACCGGAGAAAACCCATGCCCGTCCGCATCTACAAGCCCGCCCGCAACGCCATGCAGTCCGGCAAGGGCAAGTCCGATTTCTGGGTGCTGGAACACGAGGCGGCAGCGCCAAGCTCCGCCGACCCGCTGATGGGCTGGACATCCTCCGGCGATACCCGCCAGCAACTGAAGCTAAACTTCGACAGCAAGGAAGACGCCATCGCCTACGCCGAGCGCCAAGGTCTCGCTTATACCGTGATGCCCGAGGCACCCGCCGGCCGCCTCATCCGCAAATCATACTCCGACAATTTTAAATTTGGCCGCACCGAAAACTGGACGCACTGACGCCATGGCCGGAAGTCCGCTGCGCCAGAAGCTTCGGGCCGAGCTCGAAACGCCACCGGAGCAGCGAAGGCTAGGCTCCGGCTGGCTCGGCGGCACATTGGCCTTTCTGCTGGCGGCGGGCTGCCTGGTATTGATGGATTGGATGGCCGGCGCCCGCGTGCATTTCCTCGAGGTTATCGTGCTGCGCGGCGTCACCGCCATTCCGATGTTCACGCTGGGCTTCGATCCGGCGGCCATCCAGATCTACCTGCTGATCGTCTATTTCTATTCCGCCTTCATCCACGCCAATATCGGCTGGAACCTGAAGTCTGTGGAGCCGCTGCTGGCAACCCCGCGCTTCCACCACTGGCACCACGGCGAGGAGCGCGAAGCAATCGACGTCAACTTCGCCATCCACTTCCCGCTGTTCGACCGCCTCTTCGGCACCCACCACATGCCCGAAACCCGCTGGCCCAAAGCCTATGGCATCAAGGGCCACCCGGTGCCCACTGGCTATTGGAAACAGTTCCTCTACCCATTTCAGCGCCGATCGGCTAAATCCCGCTGACGACCCCGTAGCTCAGTTGGATAGAGCGAGTGCCTTCTAAGCACTAGGCCGCTGGTTCGAATCCAGCCGGGGCCGCCA
>JANPCS010000249.1:0-9611 GCA_031431065.1 Hyphomicrobiales bacterium
GTGGTGCGTTCACTTCGCTGTAGTCGAGCTTCGACAGCCTGCGCCGCATATAGGCAATCAGCTGCTGGAAAATCGTCCAGCCCTTGCATGCCAGAACACGACGCCCGGTCCCTCCTCCTGGAAATGGAACAGGTCCATCTCGCGGCCAAGCTTGCGGTGGTCGCGCTTCTCGGCTTCCTCAAGCGCCATGATGTAAGTTTGCAGATCCTTGTCACTGGCCCAGGCCGTGCCATAGATGCGCGTCAGCATCGGGTTCTTTGAGTCACCGCGCCAATAGGCACCGGCCACCTTCATCAATTTGAAGGCGGTGCCGATCTTGCCCGTCGACGTCATGTGCGGGCCCCGGCAAAGATCGATCCAGCCGCCCTGATCATAAAACTTGATGTCCTCACTGCCGGGAATCGCGTCCACCAGCTCGACCTTGAACAACTCGCCCTTGGCGCGGAAAAATGCCTTCGCTTCCTCGCGCGTCTTCACACTCTTGGTGAACGGCTTGTCGCGCTGGATGATCTCGCGCATCTTCTTTTCGATGACTGAAAAGTCTTCCGTCGTGAACGGCTGGTTGCGGAAGAAGTCGTAGTAGAAGCCGTTCTCGATCACTGGCCCGATGGTCACCTGCGTGCCGGGAAACAATTCCTGCACCGCTTCGGCCAGCACGTGGGCGGCGTCATGGCGGATTAGTTCAAGCGCCTCGGGATCGTCGCGTGTCACGATTTTCAAACTGGCATCGCCCACAATGGCATCGGCCAGATCGGCCAGCACGCCATTGACCACGGCGGCCAACGCCTTCTTCCCGAGCGATTTGGAAATCGAGGCGGCAACCTCTGCCGCCGTGGCTCCGGCATCGACTTGGCGCGTAGCGCCATCGGGAAACGTCAAGGTAATCATCTGTCCTCCTGCTCACTCCCGCCAACGGGTGCGGGTAAGCGTTTCTGTGGTTGAAGTGCGGCTCTTGGCTTTAGGCGATGCCTGGGCTCGCGGTCAAGATCGGCCGGGCCTGCAAGAATTCGCCACACTCCCTGTCAAATTGCCGAATTGCGCCAGCCCGGTAACCACCGCTTAAGCTCTCCATAACCCGCCATTAACCTTAACGCGGCATGATCGTCACGAACGGCAAGTTAACCATAGTTCCTAGTTCGGGGTAATCCATGAAAATGTCTCTCCTGCGTCTCGCACTTTTCGCCACGGTCATGGTGCCCGCGGCCTCGGCTCTCGCCGCCGACCTCGATCCGCCCCCGCCCGTCGATGACCTGCGCCCCGCAACTTATGATTGGACCGGCATCTATGCCGGTGTCATCGGTTCCGTGGTTTCGCTCGATGGCCACTATGACAAGATTCCCGATCGTGGCCCGCCGGTCGATCCCGAAATGAGCGGCACCGGCTATATGGGCGGCATCGTCGCCGGCGCGAACTGGCAGTGGGATGACTTCGTGCTCGGCGTCGAAGCCGATTATCAGTTCGGTGGCACAATCGCCGACAACGATGAGCCGGCCGAAATGTCCGAATTCGCGATCCATGGCTTGGCAACCGTTCGTGGCCGCGCCGGCGTGGTGATGGATTCGACCATGCTCTACGTCACAGGTGGTGCCGCCTTCCTTGATACCGAGTTCAGCGGCGAAGTGGGCCGTGGCGCCGGCGCCTTCAATGCGTCCGATACCGCCTGGCTCATTGGCTACGCGGTCGGCGGCGGTATGGAACACGCCTTCACGGACAGCTTCCACGGCCGCCTCGAATACCTCTACATCGGCGCGCCCGATGCCTCCTACCGTCTGGAAGACCCGAACAATTTCGGCGGCGATGTCGACATGCACTTCAACGGCATCCACACGATCCGCGCCGGCCTCACTTACAACTTCTCGCTCTGATTTCCGTCAGACGGTTTTGCGAAGCGCCAACTTCAGGGGTCCTCCGGGACCCCTTTTTCGTGGGGGCGTTCATCCATCCGCCACACCGGCCCGTCATAGACTTCCGGCACCGGATCGAAGCCCGATTGCCCCCACGGGTGGCAGCGGCACGCCCGGGCAAATCCAAGCGCCACCCCACGGGCGGCGCCATGCCGGGTGATCGCGTCGCCGGCATACTCGGAACATGTCGGCAAATAACGGCAGCGCCGGCCGATGATGGCCGATAATGTCAACTGATAGAGTCTGATGGTTACGAGCAGCGAAGTCTTCATGATCGTCTCGGGTCATCATATAGGGGCACAAGATGACACAGGCAAAACCCAATATCCTCTTCGTCATGGCCGACCAGCTGGCCGCCTGCGCCCTGCCTTTCCATGGCCATCCATTGGTGCAAACCCCCAACCTGTCGCGGCTTGCCGCGGAGGGCGTGGTCTTCGAGAACTGTTACTCCACCAGCCCGCTCTGCGCACCGGCCCGCGCCACCGTGATGAACGGGTTGCTGCCGTCGCGCACCGGGGTTTATGACAATGCCGCCGAGTTCCCCTCCGCCATTCCCACCTGGGCGCACTATCTCAGGTTGGCCGGGTACCGCACAGCGCTGTCCGGCAAGATGCATTTTGTCGGCCCCGACCAGCTGCATGGACTGGAAGAGCGCCTCACCACCGATATCTACCCCGCCGATTTCGGCTGGACGCCGGATTGGCGTTTACGCCAGGAACGCATCGACTGGTGGTACCACAACATGACAAGCGTGCTGCAGCCGGGCATCGCCGAGATGACCAATCAGCTTGAGTATGACGACGAGGTGGCCTTTCTCGCCATTCGAAAAATCTACGACTACGTCCGCTTCGAGCCGGAAAAGCCGTTCTGCCTGATGACCTCCTTCACCCATCCGCATGACCCCTACGCAGCGCGCGCCAAATTCTGGGACCTCTACCGCGATCAGGATATCGATCTGCCGAAGGTGCCGTGCATGGAACGCTCAGCCCTCGATCCGCACTGCCAGCGCCTCTACGATGTCTCGGCGATGGACGATTATACGGTGAGCGAAGCCGATCTCCGCGCCGCCCGCCATGGCTATTACGCCAACATCTCCTATGTCGACGATCTGCTGGGCCAGTTGATCACAGCGCTTGAAGCCACCGGCAAACGCGACGACACGGTCATCGTTTTCACCTCCGACCACGGCGATTTCCTGGGCGAGCGCGGCCTCTGGTACAAAATGTCGTTTCTCGAGCCGTCGGCCCACGTGCCGCTGCTCATTTGGAACCCGAAGCGTTTCAACCAGCGGCGCGTCAAGGAGCCGGTGACCCTGGCCGACATTTTGCCGACCCTCACCGCCATCGGCAATGAAGGTGCGCTAACGCTGTCGCTGCCCATCGACGGACGCTCGCTCTATCCCTTGCTGCTGGGCGCCCATGAGGATCCGGCGGGCAGCGCCTGGGGCGAATATCTGGCCGAGGGTGCCATTGCCCCGATGTATATGCTTCGGCGCGGGCCCTGGAAATTCATCCACTCGCCGGCCGATCCAGATCAGCTTTACAATCTGCTCGACGATCCCAACGAGCTCACCAACCTTGCCGCCGCCCATCCGCTCGGCCACCAGTTCCGCGCCGAGGTCGAAGCCAGGTTCGACATTCCGCGCATCCACGCGACAGTGCTCGAAAGCCAACAGTCGCGCCTGATGATGTTCGAGGCCCTGAAGCGCGGCGCACATTTCCCCTGGGATTTCCAGCCGCTGCGCAAGGCCTCCGAACAATACACCCGCAATCACATGAGCGTCACCGAACGCGACCTGCAATCGCGTTTTCCCCGGGCGCCGGCTATCGAAAGCAAGCGGCGGTCGTGAGAGGCAACTGCCGGCATCGCATTCAGTACGATGCTCTTTAACTGCAAGCTGTTGCGTTCAGTAAGGCGTTCCATCCCGCCTTGTGAAGCGGAACGTGCCGTTCTCCTTGATGCCGATCATGTCGGCGTCGGGATAGGTGGCAAGCTCGTCGGCGGAACGCGTGCCGATTTCGAGATAGGTTGCGGGCGTGGCCGTGTTGTTCACCAGCTTGTGGCCGTTCGCAACACCAGCCTTGAAACCGGCGCACATGCCTGGTTGCAGGAGATGCGCGCCCGCGTCGTCAACCAGGGTGATCTCGCCGTCGAGCACATAGATGAACTCGTCCTCGTTTCTGTGCCAGTGCCGCTCCGCGGAGGCGGCACCGGGCTGCAGCACAGTCAAGTTGACTCCGAACTGGCTGAGACCGAACACATCGCCCAGGGCGCGTTTTTCGCGGCCCTTGAGTGCTCCGGCATATTGCGGCGGATAAATCGTTCCGGTTCTCGCCGCAACATCCTTGGCGATGATGACCAGCGGTTTGCCGTCAGGCATTGATTGCCTCCCTGGCCTTGCCTTCGATCTGCTGGACGGCATCGACCACCGCATCGAAAGTCAGCAGCGTCGAGGCATGCCTGGCCTTGAAATCCCTGACTGGCAGCAAGGCCTCGAGATCGGCCCATTTGCCCGACGGTGCAGGCCCCTCCTCCTTCAGCATCTTGTGCATCTGCTCGCGCAAAACCCGCATTTCGTCCGGCGTCGAGCCGACCACATGCCGGGCCATGATCGAGGATGACGCCTGGCCCAGCGCGCAAGCTTTTACCTCATGGCCGAAGTCGCTGATCCGCCCGTCCTTCATCGCCACATCCACCGTCACCTTGGAGCCGCACAGCCGCGAATGCGCCACTGCCGTGGCGTCCGGATGCTCCAGGCGTTGCAGCTTCGGAATATCCGCCGCGAAACTCAGTATCCGGCGGTTGTAGATGTCGTTGATCATTCCAATATCCTAGCGGGTTCGTGAATACGGGCAAGTGTGCCGTTTGCCGGTTTGCCATCGGGGGGCAGCCCATGATATGGGAGCGCCAGCGCTTGGGGTCAATTTGCCCCGTCATGTCATCCTCGGGCGGCAGCTTTGCGTAGAAAGAGCCGCCAACGCAGAAGTAGAAGTCAGGATCAATGGACGCAATTATCAAGAAAATCCCGCGCGAAACCCACCTCAAGGCGGTGAAGCGCCCAACCCAGGAAGAAGCCGAGGCGGCGGTGCGCGTGCTCCTCGCCTGGGCTGGCGATAACCCGAACCGCGAGGGATTGCTCGACACGCCAAAGCGCGTCGCCAAGGCTTTCCGCGAATACTTCTCGGGCTATGACGACGATCCGGCGGAAGCACTCTCGCGCACTTTCGAGGATGTCGGCGGCTACGATGACCTGGTCATGTTGCGCGACATCGAGTTCAATTCGCATTGCGAGCATCACATTGCGCCCTTCGTCGGCCGCGTCCATATTGCCTATCTGCCGGCCGAGCAGGTCGTCGGCATCTCGAAGCTGGCGCGCGTCGTCGAAATCTTCGCCCGCCGGTTGCAGACCCAGGAAACCATGACGGCACAGATCGCCAATGCCATCATGAGCGCCCTGCAGCCGCGCGGCGCCGCCGTGCTAGTCGAGGCGGTTCACACCTGCATGTCGATGCGCGGCGTCGGCAAGCGCAATGTCGCCACCGTCACCATGCAGTTCGCCGGCGAATTCAAAACCAGCCCGGCCCTGCAGGCCCGCTTCATGGAACTAGTGCGCGCCCCCTCGAACGGTTTCTCGCTGTGATGCCGGAGGGTATCGACGCGACGGATGAATTCCGTCCGCGCTTCGACGCCTCCGGCCTGATCACCGCCATCGTCACCGATGCCGCTGACGGCACGTTGTTGATGGTCGCCCACATGAACGCCGAAGCCCTGCGCCTGACGCTTGAAACCGGCGTGGCGCATTTCCGGAGCCGCTCGCGCCAGTCCCTGTGGAAGAAAGGCGAAACTTCGGGCGAGACCTTGCGCGTCAGCGAAATCCTCACCGACTGCGATCAGGACGCGCTGCAACTCAAGGTCCATCCGCAAGGCAGGGGTGCGGCCTGCCACACCGGGCGCCGCAGCTGCTTTTACCGCCGCCTCGAAGCGGGAAAGCTGGTGTTCATCGATCAGTCCCGGCTGTTCGATCCGGCCAGCGTCTACAAATCCTGATCAGCCCGCCGAGGCGATGTAGGTCTTCATCTGCTCGGCCTCCTGCTCCATCATCTCCATGCGAAGCTTCACCACGTCGCCGATCGAAATCATGCCGGCGATCTTGCCGTTCGACAGCACCGGCAAATGGCGTATCCGGTGTTCGGTCATCAGCGCCATGAGGTCGGCCTCGGTATCGCCTGGACTACAGGTGCGGACCCGCGCCGTCATGATGTCGGTGGCGGACTTGCCGGCAACTGCCGCCGCATCTCCCGCCATGGCCCTGACCACATCCCGTTCCGACACGATGCCGGCCAGGTGGCCGTCGCGGTCCATCACCAGCACTGCGCCAATCCGCTGCTTGGCCAGCACGTCAACGATGGTTTGAACCGAATCTCCGGGCGTCACCGAGTGCACGGTCGATCCCTTTTGCCTGAGGATATGAGCAACTGCCATGGGTGCATCCTTCCGGGTAGGTCAACAACAGAAGACTAGCACACTTTCACTTGGGCCGCACACTTCTTCGGGCCAGAGCGTAAAAGCCCGCCAGTCCGCCAAGAAAGCCACCGAGATGCGCCTCCCAGGCAATGCCGCTTTCACTCACGAATGAATTGTCGGTCCATCCGGCGGCCCCGGTTGCCAGCGTCAGCAGCAGCCAGATCCCCATGAACATCAGCGCCCGGCGTTCGCTCAGCAATTCGCGGAAGCCCAAGGGCCGCGTGCCGCTCGCCTTCCGATGGCCATACATCACCGGAAAAGCAGCCGCCAGAAGACCCGAAACCGCCGCCGAAGCCCCCAGCACGAAAACCCTCTCGCCCCAGTGCAGGGCGAGGCTGGCAAGCCCCCCGGCGATCGTCGACAAGGCGCACAGCAGCAGAAATCGCCAGGTCCCGAGATAGCGCGCGGCGGGTGTGCCGAACACCAGCAGCCACAGGCTGTTGAACCCCAGATGCATCCAGCCGGCATGCAGGAAGCCATAGGTCAGCAGGCTCCAGTATTGCGACCCCTGCAGCATCGGAATTGCCGCGGCAGTGAAGCGCGCCGGGATGAGAGCGAACAGAAACAGGGCCTCGGTCTGCCAGCTGCCGCCGCCAAACTGCAAGGCCGCATGGATGGCCACCAGCACCCCGATCAGCACCAGCACGATCACTGGGGCATTGAAGACTGGCGCCGAAGCCTTTGGCCAATTGCCGCTGTCGGTCTGGGGGTTGTTCAAGCCTTACGCCTCTTGGTCTGGCATGAACGCTGCACCATGCCTCTCACAACGTTCACGAATGGAACAGCGGCGCAGTGGCAGCCGCCGGCAACGAGGATCGAGACATGCTGGTTAGCGACGAAATGTTTGAAAGCCAAGACGAAACCCACATTCTCCACCCGTCGAGCCGAGCCCTCTTCCGCTATTGGGAATCAACCAGGGCCGAGCGTTCGGCGCCATCGCGCGCCGATCTCGATCTGGGAAAAATCCGCAACCTCGTTCCCAATCTCTTCATCGTCGAATATGCAACCACAGCGCGCATGTTCCGGTGGCGCCTGGCGGGCACGGCCATTTGCGAGCTTTACCGCCGCGAGCTCACCGGAACCAACATGCTGACCGGCTGGGACGGATTTGAGACCGATATCATCTCGCGCTTTCTCAATACGACGATGACCGGAAGGCAGCCTTCGGTCCTGCGTTTTCGCCTGCAGACCGACCGCGGCCAGCTGATTGGCACCGAACTCATGGCCTTTCCGCTGCTGGCGGCCGACGGCGTAACCACCCATGTTTTTGGCGGTCTCTTTGCCTTCCGCGAGACGTTTACGCTTGGCTATTCTGCCATCACCCATTTCCAGCTGTCGTCAGCCCGCTCGGTGTGGACCGAAAATCTGCCCGCTACCGCGCCGCAATCCAAAGACGCGGCTACCACCCTGCGCAACTTCCAAGTGATTTCCGGCGGCCGCACATAACCCAATTCCGCGCCGGCAACTTTAACTCAACCTTTACGGCGTCCCCTTAGTCTGACGCTCTGTTCAGGGGAGACTGAAAGCGTGAACGCAACTGCCATTGCAGGGCAATCAACCGCGATGCCCGTTGGCGCCGTGAAGCAGACACTGTTCGGCCGCTTCATGCTGCCCGACATGAGCGAACACGCCTGCCAGGTCAACGGCATCTCGCTGGATGGCGCCACCTTCATCACCAGCCAGCCGGTTCCTCCAGGCCTGCCGCTCGTCGCCTATCTGGAGGAAGTCGGCCGCATCGAAGCCACCACGGCGGAAGCCGCCGATGGCGGATTTCGCGTCACTTTCTCACTGACCGGGGCCCGCCGTGATCGCTTCGAAACCCGCCTGAAATGGCTGGTGCAGAAAGAGCATGGTGCCACCGCCGAGGACCGCCGCCACACCCGCTACGAACCGCGCGAAAAGCAATCCCAGATCACCATGCCGGACGGCCGCGAGTATAACTGCGAAGTCGTCGACATTTCGCTCTCCGGAGCTGCCATCAAGGTCGATGTCATGCCAAGTCTCGGCACCTATATCCTGCTCGGCAAGATGCGCGGCCGCGTCGTGCGTTATCTCGATACCGGTGTGGCCGTCGAGTTCGTCAAACTGCTCGACCGCACCCAGCTGACCGAGACGATGCGCTAGCCGTCCGGCGCACGGCTGCTATCGGCTCCTCACAATCGCGCTTCCCATTCCCGCCGGAACTGTCCTACAGTCTTGGCCATAAGAGCGCAAATCGCGCCGTATCAGGGGGATGATCCGCATGGCCAGGAAACCTGCGCAGAAAAAGCCGCTCACCAGCCTTACCGATGTCTACGCCTTTTTCCGGCAGAACCAGACGCCCATCACCTTCCTGTCGCCAACACCTTATAATCTCCTTGGCCTCGGGCGCTGGATCAACAAATTCGAATACATCAACTTCTTCGACAGCTTCGACGGCTCGCACCCGAAGATTTCCGTGCCGCGCGAACATGGGCCGCATGAGTTCCGCTCGATCGAGGATGTGAACAACTATCTCCTCCGCCACAAGGAAGTCCGTGAGCGCCTGAAAGAGCGTGGGCCGGGTTATCTGCTGCTTGTCATGTTCGACGAGGAAACCGAGGTTCTCGCGCGCGAACTTGGCCAGAAGATTGCACTGCCGCCAGCCAAACTGCGCAAGCACATCGATTCCAAAATCACCACCACCAAGCTTGGCAATGCCGCCGGTATTCACAGCGCCCCCAACACCATGGGCCGCGCCAAATCCTTCCGTGAACTGATGAGATTGGCAACGGCCGCGCGGCTGGGCTCGGATCTGGTGGTGCAGACTCCCTATGGCGATTCGGGCCGCACAACGTTCTTCATCAAGTCGGAAGCCGACTGGAACAAGAACGAGGGCGATCTCGTCAAGGAACAGTTGAAGATCATGCGCCGCATCAACCATCTGCCCGGAACGGTGGAGGCGGTGGCAACCAAACACGGAACGCTCGTCGGCCCCTTGCAGACCGACATTACCGGTTTCGCCGAAGTGACGCCCTACAAGGGTGGCTGGTGCGGCAACGATGTCTTCACCGGCGGGCTTGAGAACGAGCGCAAGGCGGTCATCAAGATGGCCCGGAAGCTCGGCGATCAGCTCTACAAGGCTGGTTACAAGGGCGCCTTCTGCATGGACTTCCTGATCGATACCGATGCCGGCAAGGTCTATCTGGGCGAGATCAACCCGCG
>JANPCS010000250.1:0-2141 GCA_031431065.1 Hyphomicrobiales bacterium
TGGTGATCGCCGCCGTCAGCGAGGTCTTGCCATGGTCAACATGGCCAATCGTGCCAATGTTGCAATGCGGCTTGTCGCGCTTGAATTTTTCCTTGGCCATCGGAGTTCTCCGTTCTTCAAACTAATCAGGCGAATTTCTTCTGGACTTCTTGGGCCACCGCCGTCGGCACCTGCGCATAGTGGTCGAACTGCATGGTGTAGGACGCGCGTCCCTGGCTCATCGAACGCAGCGTGTTGATGTAGCCGAACATGTTGGCGAGCGGCACCATGGCATTGACGATCTGCGCGTTGCCGCGCATCGACGTGCCGAGGATCTGGCCGCGCCTGGAATTCAAATCGCCAATGACGCCGCCGAGGAACTCTTCCGGCGAAGTGACTTCGACCTTCATGATCGGCTCGAGCAACACTGAACCGGCCTTCTGCAGGGCCTCGCGCAGCGCCATGCGGGCGGCGATTTCGAAGGCGATCGCCGAGCTATCGACCTCGTGATAGCCACCATCGGTCAGCGCGATCTTGACGTCGACGATCGGGAAGCCGGCGAGAATGCCCGCACCCATCACCGAATTCAGACCCTTTTCGACACCGGGGATATATTCCTTGGGCACCGTGCCGCCGACCACGCGGCTCTCGAACTCATAGCCGGCGCCCTTTTCGTTGGGCTCGAGCTCAATGATGACGCGGGCGAACTGACCGGTACCACCGGTCTGCTTCTTGTGGGTGTAATCGACTTCGGCCTTGCGGGTGATGGTTTCGCGATAGGCAACTTGCGGGGCGCCGACCTGGACTTCCACCTTGTGGGTGCGCTTCAGGATGTCGACCTTGATGTCGAGATGCAGTTCGCCCATGCCTTTGATGATGGTCTCGCCTGACTCGGAGTCAGTGGACACACGGAAGGACGGGTCTTCGGCGGCCAGCTTGTAAAGAGCGACAGCCATCTTTTCCTGATCGGCCTTGGTCTTGGGCTCGACCTTCATTTCGATGACCGGCTCGGGGAACTCCATCTTCTCGAGGATGACAGGCTTGGCCGGATCGCACAGCGTATCGCCGGTGCGTGAATCCTTGAGGCCGACCAGCGCCACGATGTCGCCAGCGAAAGCCTCGGCGATTTCCTCGCGGTTGTTGGCATGCATCAAGACCATGCGGCCCACCCGCTCGGTCTTGTCGCGGGTCGAGTTGAGAAGCGCGATGCCCTTGTGCAGCGTGCCGGAATAGACGCGGCAGAAGGTCAGGATGCCATATTGGTCGTCCATCAGCTTGAAGGCCAGCAGCGACAACGGCTCGGTGTCGGACGAAATGCGCACCGTCTCGGCACCGGTCTTGACGTCAATGCCCTTGATCGGCGGACGGTCGAGCGGCGACGGCAGATAATCGATAACCGCGTCGAGCAGCGGCTGCACGCCCTTGTTCTTGAAGGCCGAGCCACACAGAACCGGGAAGAACGAGCTGTTCAGAACCGCCTTGCGCAGCAGGCGCTTGATCGTCTCGATCGGGATTTCCTTGCCATTCAGAAAGTCCTCCGTGGCCTGATCTTCAAGCTCGCAGCAAGCTTCGACCATTTCGGCGCGGGCCTGCACTGCAGAGGCGAGCAGGTCAGCCGGAATGTCTTCGTCATGGTAGTTGGCGCCGAGGGCTTCGTTCTCCCAGATCACCGCCTTCATGCGGACGAGATCGATGATGCCCTTGAAATCGGCTTCAGCGCCGATCGGCAGCTGGATCGGAACCGGACGGGCGCCGAGACGTTCCTTGATGTCCTTGATGCATTGCTCGAAGGATGCTCCGGTCTTGTCCATCTTGTTACAGAAGACGATGCGCGGAACGTTATACTTGTCGCCCTGGCGCCACACGGTCTCGGTCTGGGGCTCAACGCCCTGGTTCGAGTCGAGCACGCACACAGCACCATCAAGCACGCGCAGCGAACGTTCGACTTCGATGGTGAAGTCGACGTGGCCGGGCGTGTCGATGATGTTCATGCGCTTGCCCTGCCAATAGGCAGTGGTGGCAGCCGACGTGATGGTGATGCCGCGCTCTTGTTCCTGCTCCATGAAATCCATGGTGGCGGCACCGTCATGCACTTCGCCGATCTTGTGGCTCTTGCCGGTGTAATAGAGGATGCGCTCGGTCGTCGTCGTCTTGCCGGCATC
>JANPCS010000251.1:0-3905 GCA_031431065.1 Hyphomicrobiales bacterium
CGCTTCACACCCATAAGAAATCGCTGTTGCGACATGAATCGCGTCTTTTGGTCGTACATCATTGTCCCATACATGGAACTGAGCAGACTCTGCAATTTTCCGATCAACATTGACCACCCGAATATATGACTTCCGAAAGAATTTTTGGACCGTGGTGGCCTTGTCTTTCGTAAGGCGCGGTGCGCCTCGCATCCAGAGGACTTCTGCAATCGTCAGAGTTGAAGTTACAATCAAGACATCTCCACGCTCAGCTTTCTCAAGAATGCCTTCACACTTTTCTACTTTGCCGAGCTCTGCTTGAAAGTAAGCTAGAAAGCAATCCGAGTCCCAGTAGATTTTGGCTACTGTCATTCTGCCGCCATGATCCCGCGAACTTCAGATGCAGAGGGGAGATCATCATCTTCTGGCAAGACATCAATTTGTGCCGCCTCAATGCTTATCGGTGTCCCATCGCTGCGATAGTGTATCTTCCCCCCTACTTCGACCCTGCGCCGAAAGCTGCCGAGGACTTGTTGGACCATTTCCTCTGGTATTATGCAGTTTATCGCTCTTGGGTAGAGGAAGTCTTTAATCCTAATTCTGATCCCGCCTCTAGCATCGGAAATCGTCTCTAGGCGACCCTCAATCGTGCCAGAGTCATGGTAGTCGCCATCCCAGTTAGCGTGCACACTTTTTGCGATTCCAGAACCAATATTAATGGATTCGTGTCGAATCCAGAGGCTCACCGTTTGCTGATCGCCGTGCCGGTCTGCAAGTTCAGAAAGTGCCTTCAGGTGGCCAATGGCTTTGTCAGAGATACCTGCGCCGTCAACATCTCCTCTTGCAATTGATAAAGGGGCATGCCGTGCCTTTTCGTAGATCATTGCAAGACGAGACGGCGGTGCAGACGCAACAGGTTCGAGCCCAATTAGACTGCTACCTTCCTTGACTTTCACAATCCAGCTAACATCGGAACCGTCGCCTTCTTGTGACTGCGTTATCTCATTGATATAGCCAAAGAAATTTCTCACAGCTGCGACAAAGTCTTCAGGTGTCAGATCGACCTCAAGTGCGAGTGTGAGATCTGTTGGAATTTGATCTGGCGTAACCATCTATCGCGCCTCCAATGTCGATTCTACGCGGCCATAGAGTCACGGTAAAGCATTCTCTTCTCCATCGTTCCCGTAATCGAGATGCTCGCTCAGCCATCCCGTTGTAACCGTTCGCAATTCAGCCGCTGTGATGCCACTCTATTGCACGCTCGAACCTGCCGCCAGCCCGCAGGCCAGCGCCAGCGCGGCGTGAAGGACAGCGAATGGCGGTTCCACACTTCGTTCAGTGTACGCTCATCGCCATCAGCTCATGCTCGGCGGCACTTCCAACCGCACCCTCGCGGCTGTCGGAAATCGACACCGGCGTGCCATCGGCGTGATAGAGGCAGAACAACCTGGCATTGTTGGCAACGCCCGCCCTGCCGCCCAACAGCTTGTTGGCTTCGCGCAGCTCGATTTCGCGGATATAGCCCAGGGCTCCGCCACCCAGATGGGCGAAGTCCTCCGGCGTCAAACCAAGTGTCCTGGTGGCCGCGTTATTCGTATTCATTTGGGTTAGCCTCCGATCTGGATACGGCGGACAAGGCGCCGCGGTTCTGGCCGCTCGAGGTGCAGTTCGAGCAAGCCGTTCTCGAGCCGTGCGCCGGTCACCTCCATGCCGTCGGCCAGCACGAAGCTGCGGGCGAACTGGCGCGCGGCGATGCCGCGGTGCAGATAGGATCGGCCATCTTCTTCCTTTTGACGGCCATGGATTACCAATTGGTTCTCTTCGACCGTCACATCGAGTTCATCGCGGCTGAATCCGGCCACCGCCAGGACGATGCGCAGGCGTTCAGCTTCACCCTCGGCGCGCGGCAGTTTTTCGATATTGTAGGGCGGATAGCCATCTCCGCCGGTCTTGGTGGCCCGGTCGAGCATGCGCTCGATATCGTCGAAGCCCAACAGCAAGGGCGATGAAAAAACCGAAAGACGCGACATGGACTTGCCCTCATGAAAAGCAGCAACCGGCCCCCGAACCCGCGATCGGCATCCAAGAGCGATGGAACACATATGAGGACAATCCGGCCGGGTTTCAAGTTGGGTGCTTGACCGCGACGGCAGGATGATGGTTTGATCGTCCGATCAAGGAATGCGATGGCAGCCGGAAATGGGCTGTGATCTAATAACCGGTCTAGACCACAGGGAGACGACAATCATGATCAGACGTTCACTTCTCGGCGCCGTGGCGGCATTTGCCATGTCGGCATCAGCGGCTCTGGCCGCCGACGACAAGCCGGCCATCGTGTTCGATATCGGCGGCAAGTTCGACAAGTCCTTCAACGAGTCGATGTTCAACGGCTCGGAGAAGTTCAAAGCCGAAAGCGGCGTGGCCTACGGCGAGTTCGAAATCGCCAACGAAGCGCAGCGCGAACAGGCGATCCGCAACTTCGCCGACCAGGGCTATTCGCCGATCATCGCCGCAGGCTTTGCCCAGGCCGCGGCGGTCGAAAAGGTCGCCAAGGAATATCCTGACCTGAAATTCGCCATTGTCGACATGGTGGTCGATCTGCCGAACGTCCAGTCGATCGTCTTCAACGAGCATGAAGGCTCCTACCTCGTCGGCATGATGGCCGGCATGGCGTCGAAGACCGGCACCGTCAGCTTCGTCGGCGGCATGGATATTCCGCTGATCCGCAAATTCGCCTGCGGCTATGCGCAAGGTGTGAAGGCCGCCAAGCCAGATGCCAAGATCATCCAGAACATGACCGGTGACACCGGTGCCGCCTGGAACGACCCGGTGAAGGGTGGCGAGATCACCAAGGGCCAGATGAGCCAGGGTTCCGACGTCGTCTATGCGGCGGCCGGTGCGACTGGTCTCGGCGTCCTCAAGGCCGCGGCTGAAGGTGGCGCGCTGTCGATCGGCGTCGATGCCAACCAGAACTATCTCTATCCCGGCAAGGTGCTGACCTCGATGCTGAAGCGCGTAGACGTCGCCGTCTACAATGTCATGAAGTCCGGCAAGGACGGCACTTTCAAGGGTGGCATCCAGGCTCTGGGCCTCGCCGAGGACGGCGTTGGCTATGCCATGGACGACAACAACAAGCCGCTGGTGACAGCCGAGATGACAGCGGCAGTCGAGAAAGCCAAGGCGGACATCATCGCCGGCACCGTCAAGGTCCATGACTATATGGCGGACAACACCTGCCCGGTTGAATAAGCGATTTCCCCTCTCCCGTGGCTTTGCCACGGGAGAGGGTGCCCGAAGGGCGGGTGAGTGCCCGAGCGAAGCGTAGGGTGGCAACCTCAAATGCGGAACCACCGGTGCTGCGCACCGGCCCTCATCCGGCCTTCGGCCACCTTCTCCCGCCTCCGGCGGGAGAAGACACTCAGGGGCATCCATGACGGCCGCCAACATCATTCCGGCAATCGAACTGATCGGTATCGACAAGCGCTTCGGTTCCGTTCACGCCAACAAGGATGTGACCGTGTCGATCGGCCAGGGATCGATCCACGGCATCATCGGCGAGAACGGGGCGGGGAAATCCACCTTGATGTCGATCCTCTTTGGCTTCTATGCAGCCGACAAGGGTGAGATCAAATACCGCGGCAAGCCCGTCCGCATCAAGACATCGACCGATGCCATAGCCCTCGGCATCGGCATGGTGCATCAGCATTTCATGCTGGTCGACCCCTTCACCGTTCTGGAAAATGTCGTGCTCGGCGCCGAAGGTGGCGCCTTGATCGGTCCCGCACTGTCCAAGGCACGGACCGAACTGACGAGACTCGCCAAGGATTATGAGCTCGACGTCGATCCCGATGCGCTGGTGGGCGACCTGCCGGTCGGCCTGCAACAGCGTGTCGAGATCCTGAAAGCCCTGTTCCGCCAGGCCGACG
>JANPCS010000252.1:0-9500 GCA_031431065.1 Hyphomicrobiales bacterium
GTTGTTCGGCAGCAACGCGCGCCACAACGCTGTTCACCAATGGGGCAGGGAGGACTACCGCCCGGCGATCCCGGAAGCGGAAGATGCCTGAAGGGCGGCGGCGGCATCCGTCTTGATGCGCTGGATCATCGAGGCAAAACCATTGGAGCGCTGTGGCGTCAAGTGATCCCTGAGGCCCAGTTGCAACAGGAGGGGAGCGGCATCGGTGGCGATGATGTCGCGGGCCGGCTTGCCCGAATAGATCATGAAGGCGATGGCGATGAGCCCCTTGACGATCAGGGCATCGCTGTCGCCTCTGAAGGTCAGCACCGGAGACTTGTCATCGCCGCTGATTTCGGAGGTGATCCACACCTGACTGGCGCAACCGCGCACTTTGTTTTCAGGCGTGTGATCTTCGGCCGGCAATTCGTCGAGATCGCGTCCAAGCTCGATCACGTGACGGTAGCGATCCTCCCAGTCATCGAGAACTTCGAAATCCGAAAGCAGCGTGGCAATGGCAGTCAAGGGCGTTCCCGATCCGAAAACTTATGGGCCTTCAGATAGGGCGCCAGGCGCTGAAGCTCAACCTTGATTGCTTTGCGGTTGCGGTTTCTTCTTCACCGGACCCCGCCATTCCGGGATCACATCTTCGAGCTTCAATGTCGACTGGCTCTTCTGCTGCGGTTTTGCAGCCTCGGCAAGTGCAGTACCGGTTTTCAGCAGATCGACCGCATCCGCTTCCTGCGACGATCCTCGCAGAGCCGGATCGCTGGTCGATTCGGAGGCCCAGTCATAGATCAGCCTGGCGCTGTACTTCGCCTTGGCTTCGAGCTTCCCCGCGACATAGGCAGCGGTGTTGCAGACGGTGGGCTGACGCGAGCAAAAGCCTGCGGCATCGGCCACCGCCGAGGAGGCCGAGGACAGCATTTCCAGAGTTGAAATCTGCTCTGCCTGCGCGATGGCACTGAGCGAAGCAACATCCTCTGGCGGTGATGGCAGGAGTACGCCCAGGCCCGAGACGACAAGTAATGTTCGTATGAGACGCATCCCCGCACCTCCTATTGACTGCAATGTACTTAGCAAAACGATGTTGAATTGCGATAAATATTGGAGAACAAGATTGATCTGAATGAAAAGCTGATTTGAATTTGAATTGAATACAAATTTATACTTTCGTTTAACTGAACTTTAACCATGGACGGTCAGATTTGATGGAAACCAAGAGATAGTTGTTGGAAGCGGGAAAGGCCCCGTTAACTGTGCTGGTGCAAGTTGGCGTCATGCAGCGTGAAGCGCGCGGGGAGTTGAGACGAAGTGTTTCGGAAAGTGGTTTCAGGCCGGCAGGATGCGTAAGGACGTGCTGAGGGATATCCGTTCCCGGCGGATGCTGCCGATCGCTATATGGAGCTTTACCGGACTCCTGGGGCTGGCGATCACCGGCAACGCCTTCTTCGGCCAGCCCGGCAGCGGGCGGCAGCTTGCCGCCGGCGGTTCGGCGATTGAAGGCACCGCCCGCATCGAAGTCGACGCACCGGGAACCGGTGGCAACACCATCCAGCTCAAATATGATCCGGTGGTGGAGGCCGTACAGCGCGAACTCTCGGCTGCCGGATATTATAAGGGGACGATTGACGGCGTCATCGGCCGCAAGACTAGGCAGGCGATTTCAAACTATCAGGCAGCTGTGGGTCTTGAGCCCGATGGCAAACCGTCCTCCGATCTGGCCGACCACATCCGCTACACCCGCGAGGTCGCCGAGGCCTCGCTCTTCACCGGCACCATCGAGGCCGATCCCGATGCCGAAGCCCGCGCAACGGTGCGCCGCGTGCAGACCGGGCTCGCCGAACTGGCTTACAGCCCAGGTGAAATCAATGGCGAACTGACACGTCAGACGCGCAACGCCATCCTGGCCTTTCAACAGGACCGCAAATTGCCGGAGACCGGCGAAATCTCCAACGAGCTGGTGGCCGAGCTGGGCAAGATGAGCGGCCAGACAGAACTCTCCAAAGACTAGATTCCTTGCGCCTCAAATCGGGCATCTGGGTCAGCGCCTTCCTGCGCCGTTGCATGGTTGAGGGGTTGTATGGCGCGGTCATCCGCAAGGGCGCCGAGGAAGCCGGCGCCGTCTATGTCATCGTCAATCATCTCGACGGCGGATGTCATCTCTTCGGGCCAGCCCCCGGTCCCTCGCATGATGACGAGGGCGAGCGCCGATGGCTTGTGGAACTGACGCCGCCCGCCTCGATGCGCGATATCGATAGCCTGCTCGAGCGCAAGAAACGCTTCGATCCCGATATCTGGATCATCGAAGTGGAGGACCGCAACGGCACCGCCGGGCTTAGTCCCGCCGCTTAGCTTATTGTTAACGAACCCGTCGTTTAATCCGCCGCAGCAAAGGAGCGACTGGCTCCGCAATCAGAGAGCGAACGCCATGAGTGCTGTCATCACATTCCCTGCAGACCGCAGCCGGCAGGCGGCGCAGCGAGAAGTTTCAGGCAGCGCTCAAGTGATCATCTTTCCAGGTGTTCGAATCGAGCGAATGACATTTGACCTATCCGAAAGACTGCCGGCGGCGCGCAACGGTTCCGTGCAACAGACCAGAGCTGCCGAGTTCGACTTCTACTGAGACGGCGGCAAGGCCGCACTGCAGCTGCTGCGCGCCACCGCCGCCGCCGCCATTTCTTTCAAGGCCGGATCCGTTAGCGGATACCACACCACCGCAAGGCCTCGTGACTCGGGCGACTGAACCGTCCACCCGCTATCGATCTCGGGGCGTTCCTTGTCCGTCGCCTGCGCCACCATCTCAATGAAGCCCGGGGCTCGCGACAAGCTGACGTTGAACGTGTTGGAACCGGACTGCCGGTTGTTGACCGTGTAGATGGTTTCGCCCTTGCCGCTGTAGATCGTGGTGATCCAGAAGCCATCGGGAAGATTGGCCGACAAGGTGACGCTGCCGTTCGAAACGTCAAACAGGCAGATGCCGGTGACGCCGCTGCGCGGCAGTCCGGGCAGCAGTTGCGCCTGATCCTTCTCGGCCAGGATAAAGAAGCTGTTGCTGCCATGGCCTTTCGACAGCCGGGCGATTTCAGCCGAAAACATCATGCTGGGCACGAATAGCAGAAAACCGGCATACGTCGCCACCGCCGCCACCAGCCCCGCCGCGATCCAGAACAGCCGCACCATCATCGGCAGTCCTCCAGCTTGATGGTGAATGGCGGTACGGCTGCAAGGCGTTGCTCGCCGGTCGCGATGGCCGAATAGAGTAGCGAGTAACGCCGCAATGCGTTTGTGCGGAGCCAGTTGCCGGACTGAGGTGTATCTGCGGCCCTGATGATGATCGACCCGTCGGCCTCCCGGATCGTGTTGTCGACGCCGGCAATTGCTTGCTGCGATGCCGTTTCGGTGCCGGTGTTGAGAAGAACCAGACTCCACCAGCGCGGCATTGCGCCCGCTGAAGTCAAAGTGTAGCGGCAATTGCCGGTCAACGCCTTGCCGCTCGAGTCGGTATCGGTCGTGGCCTCGTCGATCTGACCCGGCGCGGGCGGCAGCCGCCCCTGCATCATGAAATGGGCCCGGACATAAAATGCCGAGTCGCCCGCCAGGCCTGCGGCCCGGCTGAACCAATGGTCGCTGTTGCCGAGCAATTCCTCGCCGCTGCTCTCGATCACCAGGTAGGCGCTGAGCGCGCCGCCCAGGATGCCGGCTGCCAGATAGATGATGCCTTCCGCCAAGCTGCGCATGTCAATGATCAAAAGATACTGTCAAAGATGTTCTTCTTCTTTTTCTTCCTTGGCTTTTCGGCCTGCGACGGCGGTTCGGAGGAATCGCCGATGCCGCCGAAGATCTGCTTGAACAGGTTTTTCTTCCTTTTGCTGGTGTCGGCGGACTCCACGTTGGCCTTTGGCAGAATCAGAGCTTCCTGCTTGCGCTTCCTGGCCGGCTTCGCAGCGGCAACCTTCGGAGTCTCCTCGAACAGGTCGAACATTCCGTTGAGCACATTGGTGACGTCGCCCGAGTCGTTCTGGGCAAGTACATCGCCTGCCGCCCCCTGGTCCGCTTCATCGCTCACCACCGGTGGCGAGGCGGGCGTCGCGTCATCGAGTTGCGCCACCGCATAAGTTTCATCGTAGGGGATACCAGCCAGGCTGACCGGGGTCAGGCCACGTTCGGCCTCCATCATGATAAGCTTCCAGGTTGGTGCCGGAACGAGACCGCCGGTCACTTCCTTCATGGCCGTAAAGTCATCGTTGCCGAACCACACGCCGGTGATGTGATGCCCGGTGAAGCCGATGTACCAGGCATCCCTATAACCCTGATTGGTGCCGGTCTTGCCGCCCTGCGGTGCAAAGCCGAGATCGGCGCGCCTGCCGGTGCCGGACTTCACCACCGCCGCCAGCATCGAGTTCAGCTCCGCCACCTTTTCTTCCGGAAACACCCGCCGCGGCGCCATGTTCTGGGCTTCCGAGCGGCTGTAGAGCAGATCGCCATTGGCCCGGCGGATCTCCAGAACGGCATAAGGCTTTGCCGGAAATCCGCCCGTTGCGAAAGCGACATAGCCGGTGGTCAGATCCAGCAGCGACAGGGCGCTGGTGCCCAGCACCATCGGCGCCCAGGTTTCGAGTTCGCCCCTGATGCCGGCATTATGTGCCGTGCGGATGATGGCCGACCGGCCGATGGCCACCATCAACTTCACCGGAACCGAATTATATGAATGCGCCAGCGCATTGCTGAGCGTTGTCCGGCCGGCATATTTTCCGCTGTAGTTCTTGGGACTCCAGTTGCCCACCGACACCGGGCCATCGACGACAACGTCGTCCGGCTTATAGCCATCGAGCAGTGCCGCCATGTAGACGAAGGGCTTGAACGACGAACCCGATTGCCGCAACGCATCGGTGGCGCGGCTGAACTGGCTGGTTTCATAATCCTTGCCTCCGACGATTGCCTCGACAGCACCATCGGGCGCCATGGTGACAGCCGCCCCTTGCGACATGTTGTAGAGTGCACCCTGCGTTGCGAGTTCCTCGTTAATGATGCGCTGGGCGGCGGTCTGCAGTGGAAGATTGACGGTGGTCTTGACCTCGAGCACGAAATCGCCGCTGAGCTTGCGCTCGTCGAGGACGGCAAGCGTATCGCGGTAGGCCCAATCGAGGAACCAGTTCGGGCTGTCGGTTATGCTCTGAGCAATTGCCGTGGCCGGTTCGCGCCGGGCCTGCAGCAATTCGCCTTGCGTGATGAAGCCGGCATCGAGCATGCGATAGAGAACGGTGTTGGCCCGCGCTTGCGCCGCCGCAAGGTTCACATGCGGCGCATATTTCGACGGCGCCTTGAACAGGCCGGCCAGCATGGCGGCTTCGGCCAGCGTGATGTCGCGCACCGATTTGCCGAAGTAATACTGCGAAGCGGCCTCGACACCGTAATTGCCGCCGCCCAGATAGGAACGGTCGAGATAGAGCTTGAGGATTTCTTCCTTGCTCAGGCGGGCCTCGATCCACAATGCGTAGAATGCTTCGTGCACCTTGCGGCGGATAGTCCGCTCCGGCGTGAGGAACAGATTCTTGGCCACCTGCTGGGTCAGCGACGAGCCGCCCTGCACCACGTCATTAGCCCTGGCGTTCTGCACGATGGCGCGCAGCGTGCCGATGACATCGACGCCGAAGTGCTCGAAGAAGCGCGCATCCTCGGTGGCCAGTACCGCCTTGATCATCACCGGCGGAATGTCTTCGAGGGCAATCGCATCGTCCTGGCGGATACCGCGGCGGCCGATGATCTCGCCATTGGCGTCGGTAAAGGTCACGGCATATTCGCGGCCGCGATTCCACACGTCTCCTTGCGCCGAGAACGGCGGCAGCGCATAGGCCAGCAGGACGAAACAAGCCACCACGCCAAAGGTGAAACCATCGTCGATCCCATCGATGACCAGCCGCTTCACACCGCGGATGCGGAACCTCTGGAGGAAGCTTGCATAGGCTGAACCCCAGCGCTTGAGGACATCCCATGTCTCGAATATCGCCGTGCTGAACACAGCATCGGCTCTCCACAGGACTCCGGCAAGCGATGAACGGGACGGAACGTTGGACAAGGGCGGCAAACCAGCAGGGCGTTGCACCCCCGGATAGGGGGCGATTGTGACGAAAACGGGCCATGCGGCAAAGCCGCCGCATTGACTTGACTATAGACCGGCCAGCCGGTTGCGCTAGCCCATGGTTAAGCCGGGGTTAACTGAGTGGAGCAGAACCGCACAGGCCGGCCATTGACTTTGCAGCAGCGATCCCTTCCAAAGGGCAATGCCAGCCGTTCCCTTCTGGAAATCCAAGTCTCTGGCCGAGATGACCAAGCGCGAGTGGGAATCACTCTGCGACGGCTGTGGCCGCTGCTGCCTGAACAAGCTCGAAGATGAGGATAGCGGCAAATTCCTCTATACCCGCGCCGCCTGCAAGCTCCTGGACATTGGCACTTGCCGCTGTTCCGATTACCGCAACCGCCATGAACGCGTATCGGATTGCGTCGCGCTGACGCCTAAAAACGTTGGTTCGCTTGGCTGGCTCCCTCGAACCTGCGCCTACCGGCTGCTGGACGAGGGCAAGCCGCTGCAATGGTGGCACCCGCTGGTCTCCGGCCGCCAAGAAACGGTCGAAGAGGCGGGAATCTCGGTGAAACACGAGGCCTATTCCGAAGATGGCCTCAGTGTTGACGATCTTGCCGATCACATCTGGCGGCTGCCAAAACCCCGGCGGCGCCGCATGCCATGACAAGACCGATTGCCATCATTTTGTTTTTGCTGATTTTTCTTCTGCCTGCCCAGGCGGAGGAGGGCACCTTGCGCGGCGTCGCCCTGGTCATCGGCCAATCGAAGTATCAACACCTTGCCCCCCTCAGCAATCCCGAAAGCGACGCTCATGACATCGAAGCGCTGCTTGAGGACTTAGGCTTCGACGTCAGCGGATCGACCGACCGCGATGCCAAGAAACTCAAACGCGACCTCGAGCGCTTTGCCGAGGATGCCGAAGGGGCCGATGCCGCCATCATCTACTACTCCGGCCACGGCATCGAGGCGGGCGGCGAAAACTGGCTGGTGCCCGTCGATGCTGATTTACAAGCTTTGGAAAATGTCGAGGATAGCCTGGTGCCGCTTTCGGGCGTTCTCGATGAGTTGCGCGCCAAGGTGCCGCTGACGATTTTTCTGATCGACGCCTGCCGGTCCAATCCGTTTCCGCCGGGTGCAGTTGCCCGCAAGCAAGGCAAGAAAGTTGAAATAAGCGGCGCGGGGCTTGGAACACCGCGCGGCGTTGCGGCGGTGGAAGAGGGTGCTACCGACACCATCGGCACCATCATCGGCTTTGCCGCCGAACCGGGCCTGCCGGCATTGGACGGCGAGCCCGGTTCGAACAGCCCCTATGCCGCCGCAATTCTCCGTCACTTGTCGGCCATGACCGGAGCCGAGTTCGGTCTGGTCATGCGCATGGTCACCGAGGAAGTTTATCTCAAGACCGAAACCCGCCAGCGGCCCTGGGTGAATGAAAGCCTGCGCAAGCAACTGTTCTTTGGCGTGCCGGGGAAACTGCCCGAGGGCGAAGACGGCGTCATCACTGGCGAAAGGCGGAAACTGTTGCTGACCATTTCGAACCTGCCGGACCTGGAACGCAAGCAGGTGGAACGCATCGCCACATCAGGCGAAGTTCCGTTGGGCACGCTCTATGGCGTATTGGCGGCCTTGGGCGAAAGCGAAATTCCCAAGGACCCGCAATCCCTCGAAGTGGCGCTGAAGGCGCAAGCCTCGCGCATCAAGACCATCCTCGACGAGCGCAAGACGCTATCGGTCGATGACCCGAAGATCATGCGGCTGGTGGCGGCCGCCGACACGGCGATCGGCGAAGGCGCCATCAAGGCGGCGCGTGGCTTCCTCGATCAGGCAAAGCAGGCTGTCGAAGACACCCGCGACACCATCGAGCAGGTCGAATCAGCGCTCAGGGCCAAGCGCATCGCCAATGCCGAAGTGCTGATGAAAAGTGCGGAAACCGCCGAGATCGATTTCGACTTCGATGCCGCCGCCGCCGACTATGCCGCCGCCTACGATTGGGTGAAGGACGCCGACAAGAGTCTGGCGGCCAAATACAAGACGCGGGAAGCCGACGTTCTGCAGTCGGTCTTCAGATATCGCGGTGGCCAGGATGTCATTCAACGCGCCATTGCCAGTTATGAGCTTTCACTGGGCCTGGTGTCGCGGAGCGATAACCCCAAGGAGTGGTCGAAGGCCGTCAACAACCTCGCCAACACTTACTTTCTCCAGGGCGAACGGGTGTTGGAGACCGATTTGCTCGACAAAGCCGCCGGTCTCTACCGCGACGTGTTGTCCATCAGTAGCATGGCCAAGAAGGAGCGGGCGATCACCATATCGAATCTCGGCATTGCGCTCCACACGCTGGCGCAGCGCCGCAACGATGCAGCGCTCTATGCCGAAGCGGAGAGAACCCTCACCGAGGCAATCGCCACGCAGGACAAGGCCGCCGACTCCTTTGGCTGGGCCCTGGCACTCATCAACGCCGCCAACCTCGATGTCGATCTCGCCGACCGCAATGGCGAAGCCGCGCGCTACGGCGTGGCCGAGGACAAACTGCGCCAGGCGCTCGGCGTTCTCGATCCGCAAGTCAATCGTATCGAGTGGTCGCACGCCAAAAACAATCTGGCGATCGCCTTGCGCGCCCAGGGTGCAGCAGCCCGCGACACTGCAAAGATCCGCGATGCGTTGAAAGCTTATGAAGAGATCCTGCCCAATTTCGACCGCAAGACTTTTCCTTTCGACTGGGGCAACACCAACGGCAACATCGCCATCGCTCACACCAACCTTGGGGCGCTTGAGGGCAACGTCGCGGAATTCGAGCAGGCGGTTGGTTTCTTCGAACTGGCTTTCCAGGAGGTGACGCGCGAGCGCTCGCCGATGTTCTGGGCCAAGCTGCAGAACGCCTATGGCATGACGCAGCAAGTGATCGGCGTGATGAAAGATGACCAGTCGCGGCTCGAGATGGCTGCTGCAGCCTTCCGCGCTGCCCTGGACGTGCGCGCCAAGTCGATCAATGCCGAGCAGTGGGCCGAGAGCCAGCAGCAGCTCGCCTCGACGCTTTCGGCATTGGCTTCGGCGAAGGCCGATCCGGCCTTGTCGGATGAGGCGATAGCCGCCTACCGTAGCGCCCGCGAAGTGTTCTCCCGCCAGGCTTTTCCGTCCGACTGGATGTCGGTGTCGAGCGGCCTTGCCATGTCATTGCAGGGCAAGGGCATCTTGAAGCAGGACGTGGCAATCCTCAATGAAGCCAAGGTCATCTATGAAGAGGTGATGTCGGCGACTGACAAGGCCAAGGCGCCGCTCGACTGGGCCAGCGCCCGAAAAGACATCGCCACCATTCAATTCATGCTGGGCACCACGCGCATGAACAAGGCGGAGGTCGAGCAATCGATTGCCGGTTTTGATGAAGCGCTCGAAGTCTATGCCGTGCACGGCGGCTTCATGGACCGCATGATGATCAACG
>JANPCS010000253.1:0-25629 GCA_031431065.1 Hyphomicrobiales bacterium
TCGTCCAACTCAATGCCAAAGCACGCGACGCGCGAAAAGAATTCAATCATGCAACTTGACAATCAAGATAGTCGCTCTCCCTCATGCGAGGGCGAGGACAAGACAGGAATCCCTCATGAAATTCACCCTCTCATGGCTGAAAGACCATCTCGACACCACGGCCTCGCTCGAGGAGATTTGCGAGGGTCTTATCGGTGTCGGCCTCGAGGTCGAGGAGGTTGCCGATCAGACCTCAGCGCTCGCGCCCTTCAAGGTCGGCTATGTGCTCGAGGCCGTGAAGCATCCGAATGCCGACAAGCTCAGGCTGTGCAAGGTCGAGACCGATAGCGGCATCATCCAGGTGGTGTGCGGTGCTCCCAATGCGCGGGCCGGCATCAAGGGCATCATCGCACTTCCCGGTGCTTATATTCCGGGTACGAAGATCACGCTGGAGACCGGCGTCATCCGCGGTTCGGAGTCACAAGGCATGCTGTGCTCGGAGCGCGAGCTGATGATCTCGGACGAGCACAACGGCATCATCGAGCTTGAGGGCGACTGGCCGGTCGGCACGCCCGCCACGACCGCACTCGGTCTCGACGATCCGATGATCTATGTGAAGGTGACGCCGAACCGCCCCGATGCGCTCGGCATCCACGGCATCGCGCGCGATCTCGCCGCCAAGGGCCTCGGCACGTTGAAGCCGCTCGCCGCAGCACCAGTCGCCGGAACGTTCGCGTCGCCCGTCACCGTGTCGCTCGATTTCGAGGACGGCGACAGCACGCCCTGCCCGCTGTTCGTGGGGCGCTACATCCGGGGCGTCAAGAATGGCCCCTCGCCGCAGTGGCTGCAGCGGCGTTTGAAAGCCATTGGCCTCCGTCCAATTTCAACGCTGGTCGACATCACCAACTACATCACCTTCGCTTATGGCCGCCCCTTGCATGTGTTCGACGCCGACAAGGTGAAGGGCAACATCCACGCACGCCTCGCCACGGAAGGCGAGACGCTGGAGGCGCTCGACAACAAGACCTACACGCTCAACCGCGCCATGACGGTGATCGCCGATGACGTAGGCCCTGAAGCCCTCGGCGGCATCATCGGCGGCGTGCCATCAAGTTGCACCAACGAGACCGTCAATGTCTTCCTCGAATCCGCCTGGTTTAATCCGCTGCGCACGGCGGCAACGGGCCGCAAGCTCGGCGTCACCTCGGATGCGCGTTACCGTTTCGAGCGCGGCGTCGATCCGGCCTTTACTTCAGTGGGCTCGGAGATCGCCACGCGGATGATCCTCGATCTCTGCGGCGGCGAGGCCAGCCACGTGGTGACCGCCGGCGAAGTGCCCAACACCTCACGCATCTACAGCTTAAGGAAATCGCGCGTCGCGTCGCTGGCGGGGATCGACATTCCGGTGGCGCGGCAGAAATCCATCCTTTCGGCGCTGGGCTTTGGCGTCAACGAAATGGCTGAGACACTGGACTGCGCCGTGCCGTCGTGGCGGCCGGATGTTCATGGCGAGGCCGATCTCGTCGAGGAGGTCTGCCGCATCTTTGGCCTCGACAACATTCCGCCCGCCCCCATGGAGCGCCCGAGCGCCATCGCCAAGCCCGTGCTGAACGCCTTGCAGAAGCGCATGCTCAGCAGCCGCCGCATCCTCGCGGCGCGCGGCTTCAACGAGGCGATCACCTGGGCTTTCCTGCCCGAAGCCCATGCCAGATTGTTTGGTGGTGGCCAGCCGGAATTGAAACTCGCCAACCCGATCTCGTCCGAACTCTCCGACATGCGGCCCTCGCTGCTGGCCAACTTGATTGCGGCGGCCGGCCGCAACGTGGATCGCGGCTTTGCCGACATGATGCTGTCGGAAGTGGGCCATGCCTATGCCGGCGACAGGCCCAAGGATGAGACGCTGCGCGCGGCGGGTATCAGGCGCGGTGCCTTCACCGGCCGCAATGTGCATGGGCCATCGCGCGCCGTTGATGCCTTCGATGCCAAGGCGGATGCGATTGCCGTGCTGGAAGCGGCGGGCGCGCCCGCCGCCGCCGTGCAGGTGGTAGGTGGTGCCCCCGCCTGGTATCATCCCGGCCGCTCCGGCACCATCCAGATGGGGCCGCAGAACAAGCTGGCATACTTTGGCGAAATCCATCCGCGCGTGCTGGCGGCGATGGACGTCAAGGGGCCGCTGGTCGCCTTCGAGGTGATCCTCAATGCCGTGCCGGGTTCGAAAGCGAAAAGCGCCACGCGGGCGGCGCTCAATACATCCGACCTGCTGCCGCTGTCGCGCGACTTTGCCGTCGTGGTGGATGCCAATGTCGAGGCCGAGAAGCTGGTGAAGGCGGCGAAGAGCGCCGACAAGCTGCTGATTGCCGATGTCGGCGTCTTCGATCTCTACAAGCTCGATGCCGCCAGGACATCGCTGGCCCTTGAAGTGACACTGCAACCGCGCGACAAGACTCTGACCGAAGCCGAAATCGAAGCGGTCTCGGCGAAGATCGTGGCGGCGGTGAACAAGGCGACGGGTGGGACGTTGAGGAGCTAAACTCCACCTTTCCCCTCGCGGGAGAGGTCGGCGCGCCGCGGGCGCGACGGGAGAGGGGGAGGTAAGAAAGATGGGGAGTCGGAGCATGCCAAAACCAAACACCACCAAGGCCCTTTCCGACCTCAAGGCGCACCTGAAAAAGGGCGCGCCCGCCGACATGCGCAAGGCCTTCGAGCGCGACCCCAAGCGCTTCGCCAACTTGCAGGCCAAGTCAGATGACCTGCTGCTGGATTATTCCAAGTGCGCCGTCAACGCGCGGACCATGAAACTGCTGGCAGCACTCGCCAAGGCAGCGAATGTCGAAGCCCAGCGCGACGCCATGTTCGCGGGCGGCATCATCAACACCACCGAACAGCGCGCCGTGCTGCACACGGCACTTCGCAACCGCGCCAGCACGCCGGTTCTGGTCGCTGGCCGCGATGTGATGCCGGATGTGAACGGCGTGCTCGCCGCCATGGCGGTGTTCGCGCGTGAAATCCGTGGCAGCCAAATCACCGATGTCGTCAACATCGGCATCGGCGGCTCGGACCTTGGCCCCGCCATGACAACGCTGGCACTCGCCCCCTATCACGACGGCCCGCGCCTGCATTATGTCTCGAACGTCGACGGCGCCCACATCGCCGACACGTTGAAGACGCTGAACCCCGAAACCACATTGTTCCTCATCGCATCGAAAACCTTCACGACCATCGAGACCATGACCAATGCCCGCAGCGCCCGCACGTGGATCGCCGCCGCATTGGGCGAGGCGGCGGTGGGGACGCACTTCGCGGCGATCTCGACGGCCATCGACAAGGTCAAGGCCTTCGGCATTGCCGAGAACCGCATTTTCGGATTCTGGGATTGGGTGGGCGGGCGCTATTCGATCTGGTCGGCCATCGGCCTGCCGCTGATGATCGCCATCGGCCCCGACAATTTCGGCCGCTTCCTCGATGGCGGCCATGCCATGGACCAGCACTTCCGTTCAACCCCAGTCTTGCAGAATCTGCCGATGCTGATGGGGTTGCTCGGCGTCTGGCATCGCAACATCTGCAATCATCCGTCGCGCGCCATCATTGCCTACGATCAGCGCCTGTCGCGCTTTGCCGCCTATCTGCAGCAGCTCGACATGGAATCGAACGGCAAGCATGTGACCAAATCCGGCGCGCTTGTGAAGGGTGCCACCGGTCCCATCGTCTGGGGCGAACCGGGCACCAATGGCCAGCATGCCTTCTTCCAGCTGCTTCATCAGGGTACGGACGTTATTCCGGTGGAATTCCTGATCGCCTCGCAACCGCATGAGGAGGGCATGGCCGAGCACCACGCGCTTCTCGTCGCCAATTGCCTGGCGCAATCGCAGGCACTGATGAAAGGCCGCACGCTGAAGGAAGCTGAGGCGCAGATCATCGCCATGGGAAAATCCAGGGCCGAAGCCAAGGCGCTGGCGCCGCATCGCGTCTTTACCGGCAACCGTCCGACGCTGACGCTGGCCTACATGCGCCTTGATCCTTTCACGCTCGGCCGCCTCATCGCGCTCTATGAGCACCGGGTCTTCGTCGAGGCGGCGGTCTGGGGCATCAATGCTTTCGACCAGTGGGGCGTGGAACTGGGCAAGGAACTGGCCACCGGGCTGCAGCCGGTCGTCGAGGGCAAGATAGGCACCGAGGGCCTCGATGCCTCGACGGCGGGGTTGAGCGATTATCTCAGAGGCCTGCGTTAGAACATCGCGTCGTCGAGTTCCATCACCGGTGCCGCGCCTGCCGTGATGATGGCGTGGAGCGATGCTGTCTGCGGCAAGATGCGCTGCATGTAGAAGCGGGCGGTGGCGAGTTTGGCGCGGTGGAAGCCGTTATTGCTCCGGGGCATCGAGACGGCCGCGGTGCGGGCCCACAGGTAACCCAGAGCGGTGAGCGCGAAGAGCCGCAAATAGTCGACTGCGGCGGCGCCGATCTCATCAGGATTCATGGCCGCGCGTTGACGCAGCACTGAAGTTGCATCCTCGAGACGGCCGTGGGCTGCAGTGAGTGGAACAACGAATTCGGCAAGCGGATGATCTTTGCCGCTCGCCGCGATGAAATCCTGCACCGGGCGCGTGAAGGCGCCGATCAAGTCAAGTTGCAGCACCTTGCGGCCCAACAGATCGTGGGATTGAATGCCGTTGGTGCCTTCGTAAAGTTGGGTCACCCGCACATCGCGGACCAGTTGCTCCTGGCCATTGGCGCGGATGAAACCGTGGCCGCCGAGAATCTGCACGCCGAGATTGGCAACATCGCTGCCGGCATCGGTGAGGAAGGCCTTCACCACGGGCGTCATCAACTGAACGAAGTCATCGGCGGCGCGGCGCGTTGCGGCATCGGCATGGCGTTCCGAGACATCGAGCATTTGCGCCGCCCACAGCGCCAGCATGCGCGAGCCCTCGACCAGGGCTTTCTGCGTCAACAGCATGCGCCGCACGTCGGCATGAACGACGATCGGATCGGCCGGCAGCCCGGCCGCCTTCACGCCCGCAGCGGCGCGGCCCTGCAGGCGCTGGCGGGCATAGGCAACGGCATTTTGATGAGACGCTTCGGCGAGCGCCAGGCCCTGAATGCCGACCGCGATGCGCTCGGTGTTCATCATGGCGAACATGGCTTTGAGGCCCTGATGGGGTTCGCCCACCAGCCAGCCGATGGCGCCATCGAAATTCATCACGCAAGTTGGACTCGCATGCATGCCCATCTTCTGCTCGAGGGCGCCACAGGACACGGCATTGCGGGCGCCGGACGTGCCCTGATCGTCGGCCAGAAATTTCGGCACGACGAACAGGCTGATGCCCTTCGTGCCTTTCGGAGAATCGGGCAATCGCGCCAGCACCAGATGGACGATGTTGGGTGTGAGATCATGGTCACCGGCGGAAATGAAAATCTTGGTGCCGGTGATGGCGAAGCTGCCATCGGATTGCGGCTCGGCCCTGGTGCGCAGCAGGCCTAGGTCGGTGCCGCAATGGGCCTCCGTCAGGCACATGGCGCCGGCCCATTCGCCGCTCGCCAGGCGTGAGGCATAAAGCGTGCGCTGCTGCGCGTTGCCATGCCGGGCGATCGCCACATAAGCGCCGCGGGTGAGACCGGGTATCAGTCCGAACGAGATGCAGGCGGCGTTCATCATTTCCTCGAAGAGGAAGTTGATCATCAGCGGCATGCCCTGGCCGCCATCGCGCGGATCCGCCGACAAGGCAGGCCAGCCACCTTCAACCAACGCGCCATATGCCTCCTTGAAGCCCTTGGGGGTGATGACCTCGCCCTGTTCAAGCCGCGCGCCCTCCTCGTCGGCGGGGCGATTGAGCGGCGATAACACTTCCGAGGTAAAACGGTTCGACTGTTCCAGTACCGCCTCGATCACATCGCGCTGGAAATCTTCGAAGCCCGGCAAACGGGTGTGCTCTTCGAAATCGAAGAGCTCATAGAGGCAGAAGAGATGATCGCGAAGCGGGGCGCTATAGGCTGGCATCGCCGCAGTATCAGCACTCCACCACGTTCACCGCAAGGCCGCCGGTCGAGGTTTCCTTGTAGCGCTCGTTCATATCGAGGCCGGTCTGGCGCATGGTCTCGACACAGGTGTCGAGCGGCACGAAATGCGTGCCATCGCCACGCAGGGCGAGCGAAGCGGCGGTTACGGCCTTCACCGCGCCAAAGGCATTGCGCTCGATGCACGGCACTTGAACCAGGCCGCCGACCGGATCGCAGGTCATCCCCAGGTGATGTTCCAGCGCAATTTCGGCGGCATTCTCGACCTGCTCGTTGGAACCGCCCAAGGCCGCGCAGAGGCCAGCCGCCGCCATCGCCGAGGCCGAGCCGACTTCGCCCTGGCAACCCACTTCGGCACCCGAGATCGAGGCATTGTGCTTGATCAGTCCACCGATCGCCGCTGCCGCCAGCAGAAAAATGCGGATGCCGTTTTGATCGGCGCCTAGGCAATGATCGAGATAGTAGCGGATGGTGGCGGGTATGACGCCGGCGGCGCCGTTGGTGGGGGCCGTCACCACCCGGCTGCCGGCGGCGTTTTCCTCATTCACCGCCATGGCATAGACCGAGAGCCAATCCATCAGCTGGTGCGGCTGGATCGAATTGTTGCCCTGCTCGTCCTTCAGCTTGGCGTGAATCTCGGCGGCGCGGCGTTTGATCTTGAGGCCACCCGGCAAGGTACCGCTGAGCGACAAGCCGCGGTTCATGCAATCGCGCATGGCATGCCAGATCACGTCAAGCCGGGCATCGAGCGCATCGTTGCTTTGCGTCACAATCTCGTTGGCGCGCTTCATCGCGGCGATGGTGAGGCCCGACTCGCGGCCCATGCGCAGCATGCCCTCGGCATTGTGGAAGGGATAGGGCACAGTGACCGGCGGCGCCGCCGTCCTGACGGCGTTCACCGCGTCATGCCGTTCGGCCTCGGTCTGCACGAAGCCGCCGCCGATGGAAAAATAAGTCTCGCTCAGCAGCGTGTTGTTGTCGTCATCGAGAATGCGGAAGACCATGCCATTGGCGTGGCCCTTCAAGGCCGGGCCGAAATCGAAGATCACGTCGCGAGCCGGATGGAAACTCAGCGCGTGGCCATTGACGAGTTCGATGGCTCCACGGCTTGCCATTTGCTGCAGCACGGTTTCGACGCGGTCAGGGTCCATGCTGTCGGGCTTCTCACCTGCCAGACCTAAGACAATGGCGCGGTCGGTGCCGTGGCCCTTGCCGGTGAAGGCCAGCGAACCATGCAGCGTCACGGTCAAGCGGCCAGTGCGCGGCAACGAGGCGGCGCGCGCCATGTCGAGAAAGCGCGCAGCAGCAACCATCGGCCCCACGGTATGCGAGCTCGAGGGGCCAATGCCGATCTTAAAGACGTCGAAGACAGAAAGAAACATGGAGACCTTCAATCATGCCTGATGTCTGTTAGCATATCAGTTTCAGCCGCATTGTAGGCGGAATTCGCCATGATCGGCTGCAATCGCCGATATCCCGCAGCCCATTGCAAAGATTGCAGAAGTTTAATTGTTGCAACGCACGCCTGTCAGCATTCCGTCAGTGATAAGCTGGCATCAGGCGCAGGTGGCGATGCACAGACACCGTCAAACCAAACACAGTCCTTCGGAGTAACATCATGAATCTTCTTTTGCGCGGCGGTCTCGCCGCGGCCGCTACCCTCTTGCTTTCGGCCAGCGCCTTTGCCGCAACCACCACGGTCAACGTCATGTTGATGGGTGAAGGCGGCGGAGCGATGAAAATCGAACTCGACAAGACCGAGATCCCCGGTGGTGACGTGGTTTTCAACGTCGCCAATCACGCCATGACCGAACAGCATGAAGTGATCCTGGTGAAGCTCAAGTCTGCCGATCAGACTATTCCGCTCAACGCCAAGAAGCACCGTGTCGATGAAAATCAACTCAAGACGCTTGGCGAAGTTGCCGATCTGAAGCCAACCGACACCGGCACACTCAAGGCCACACTGAAGCCCGGCTCATACTTGCTGTTGTGCAACATCAAGGGCCACTACGAAGCCGGCATGGCAACCAAGCTGACGGTCAACTGAACAAACCACCCTACCCAAACTCTTCCCTGGGCCAACGGTCCGGGGATCTACTTTGCCGGCTGCCCGCCCGAGTTTGCAAATTGCCACGATTATGCTCAAAGACGGCCATTGGGGTTGGGGAAGTTTCAGCGATCATGGCAGCCGTTCTGCTCGGCGTCTTCGCCGCACTCTGCTGGTCGCTGCACGATGTCATCGCGCGCACCTTTGCGGCGCGGGTCGGGGCCTTCCGCATGGCGGCACTGGTGATGGTGTCCGGCGGCATCCTGCTGTCTTTCTATGTTCTCTATCAAGGTGCCATCTGGCAGGCGTCTTGGCCAGCCATCCGGTCGGGCCTGCTGTTGGGGCTGGTCTATGGGTTCGGGGTGGGCGGGCTGTTCAAGGCTTTCAGCCTGGGTCCGATCTCGCTGGTTGGGCCGGTGACGGCGGGCTATCCGGTGCTGGCAGTCTTGTGGGGTGTAGCCAACGGGCTTGAACCGTCGCTGCTGCAATGGCTGGCGGTCGCCGCCACCTTGGCCGGCGCTGTCATCGTGGCGCGCTCGGGCGCCCCCGATGGCGGCATCAATGCGGTTGAGCCCGGCAAAATGCCAACCCTATTGCTGTTCTGCGCCTTGGCGTTGCTGGGTTATGCGTCCTCGATCGTGCTGGGCCAGAATGCCGGCGTGGCGGTTGGCGAGTTCGAGGCCACCTGGATTTCGCGCGCCACCGCCCTGCTGACGATCGTGCCCTTCATGCTGGGGGAGGCAAAGCCCCAGCCGCTGGCGCCCCGGCACTGGATCGCCATCTTCGCCATGGGCGGACTCGATGTGGCAGGCGTTACCGCCGTCAATGCATCGGGCCACCTGCCGGGCAAGGAGTTCGCGGCAATCGGTATTTCGGGCTATGGCGCCATGTCAGTCATCCTGGCGATGATTTTTCTGAAGGAGAAGGTTTCGGCCGGGCAATGGGCCGGTATCGCGATGATTGCCGCCGGTGTTGCCACGGTTTCGATGACCCGGGCCTAGCCTCACCTCAACTCCCCGTTTTTACGCCCATGAATAATTCATTTGGATTGATTTATTGGCCTTGACGTTGCATCATGCGGTGCCGCTCAACTATAAGCGGCGCCCTTGCAGTTTGAACGGGAAACATCGACTGATGAACAAGCCACAGCCGCGCGGCACCGATTCTGAGTCGATCCGCGTCGAAATCCTCAACAAGCTCGCCTATTCGATCGGCAAGGACCCGGTGGTGGCCAAGCGCCACGACTGGCTCAATGCCACCGTGTTGGCGCTGCGCGACCGCATCATCGACCGCTGGATGGAATCGACCAGAGAGGCCTATCACGCCAAGTCGAAGCGGGTTTACTATCTCTCGCTCGAATTTCTCATCGGCCGGCTGTTGCGTGATGCCTTGACCAACCTCGACCTGTACGAGGCCTTCAACCAGGCACTCCAGGCGCTGAATGTCGATATCGACCTGGTCGAGGCGCTGGAACCAGACGCTGCTCTTGGCAATGGCGGCCTCGGGCGCCTCGCTGCCTGCTTCATGGAGAGCCTGGCGAGCCTCGATATTCCGGCCTACGGCTATGGCATCCGGTACAATCATGGCCTGTTCCGCCAGAAGATCGTCGATGGCTGGCAGGTGGAACTGCCGGAGAACTGGCTGGAACACGGCAACCCCTGGGAGTTCGCACGGCGGGAAGCAGCTTATGAGATCGGCTTTGGCGGCCAAGTGGTGCCAGGGCTTGAGACCGGCAACAAGCAGCAGCGGCGCTGGAAGCCCGGCGAAAAACTTCTCGCCTCGGCCTTTGATACGCCGATGGTGGGATGGCGGGGAAAACGCGTCAACACGCTGCGCCTGTGGACGGCGCGCGCCGTCGATCCAATCCGGCTCGATGCCTTCAACAGCGGCGATTATGCGGGCGCCCTTGGCGAGAGCAACAAGGCCGAGATCATCACCCGGGTCCTCTACCCCTCCGATTCCACGCCGGCTGGCCAGGAGCTTCGCCTGCGCCAGGAGTATTTCTTTACCTCCGCTTCGCTCCAGGACATCATCCGCCGCCATATGCAGCAGTATGACGAGGTGCGCTCGCTGGCCGACAAGGTGGCGATCCAGTTGAACGACACGCATCCGGCAATCGCCGTTGCCGAACTGATGCGCATTCTGGTCGACAATCATGGGCTCGATTGGGACGAATCCTGGGAAATCACCCGCAACTGCATCGGCTACACCAATCACACGCTGCTGCCGGAAGCGCTTGAAAGCTGGCCGGTTCACTTGTTCGAGCACGTGCTGCCGCGGCACATGCAGATCGTCTACGCCATCAATGCCAAGCTCATCGTCGAAGCCCAGAAGCAGCCTGGCTGCACGCCCGACTTCCTCTCGTCGGTCTCGTTGATCGACGAGAACAGCGGCCGCCGTGTGCGCATGGGTCAGCTGGCCTTTGCGGGCTCGCACAGCATCAACGGCGTCTCGGCGCTGCACACCTCGTTGATGAAGCAGAGCGTGTTCCGCGATCTCAACACGCTTTATCCCGGCCGCATCAACAACAAGACCAACGGCATCACGCCCAGGCGCTGGCTGCTCGGCGTCAATCCCGATCTCACCACCCTGCTGCGCGAAGCCACCGGCACCGACGTGATGGATGATGCGTCGAGCCTGATCAAGGCCAAGGCGTCGCTGAAGGACAAGACCTTCCGCCAGCGCTTCATGGCCATCAAGCGGCATAACAAGGATGAACTGGCAAATCTCATCGCGGCGCGCATGGGGCTCAAGGTCGATCCCGCCGCCATGTTCGACGTGCATGTGAAGCGCATTCACGAGTACAAGCGGCAATTGCTCAATATCCTTGAGACAATCGCTCTCTATGACTCGATGCGGGCCCATCCGGACCGTCCCTGGGCGCCGCGCGTCAAGATCTTCGCGGGCAAGGCGGCAGCAAGCTACGCACAGGCCAAGCTTATCATCAAGCTGATCAACGATGTGGCGGCGGTGGTCAACAATGACCCCGATATCCGCGATCTTCTGAAGGTGGTGTTCATCCCCAACTACAATGTGACGCTGGCCGAGGCTATTGTGCCGGCTGCCGATCTTTCCGAACAGATCTCGACGGCCGGCATGGAAGCATCGGGCACCGGAAACATGAAGTTCGCGCTTAATGGCGCGCTGACCATCGGCACATTGGATGGTGCCAATGTCGAGATCATGGAACAGGTGGGCAAAGACAACATCGTGATCTTCGGCATGACCGCCGAAGAAGTCGAGCACAAGCGGCGCAACGGCTACGATGCCGGTGCCACCATCGAGGCCTCTCGGGATTTGAGGGGCGTTCTCGATGCGCTGCGCTCAGGCGTCTATTCGCCGGGCGACAGCAACCGTTACCTGCCGATCATCGATTCGCTCTATGGCAGCGACTGGTTCATGGTGGCCGCCGATTTCGATGCCTACGCCAAGGCGCAGAACGACGTTGCCGCCATCTGGCGCAAGACTGAAGACTGGACGGAGAAGGCAATCCTCAATACGGTGAACATGGGCTGGTTCTCATCCGACCGTACCATCCGCGAATATGCCCGCGATATCTGGAATGTCCCTGTAGCCTAGGAGAACAGCTCGATGGCCGATCCGGAGTGGAAGACCAACGAAGCCGAGATCGACGCCGTCGTATCGGGGCGCCATGGCAATCCGTTCGGGCTGTTGGGGTTGCACCAGTCCGGCAAGACGTGGGTTGTCAGGGCATTCGTTCCCGGCGCCCAGTCGCTCGAGGTTATGGGGGATGGCGGCAAGTCGCTGGGGCAGATCGCCAAACGCCATGACGCCGGTTTCTTCGAAGGCAAGGTCTCTCTCAAGGAGCGTCTGCCACTGACCTACTTGGCGGCCAACGGCAGTGGTCGCTGGACAGTCGCTGATGCCTATCTGTTGGGTCCGGTGCTCGGGCCGCTCGATGATTATTACATCGGCGAAGGCAACCACCTGAGGCTCTACGACAAGCTCGGTGCCCACCAGCTGAGCCACGAAGGCCACGATGGTGTGCATTTCGCTGTCTGGGCGCCCAATGCCTCACGCGTCTCGGTGGTCGGAGACTTCAACGACTGGGACGGGCGCCGCCATGTGATGAGGAAGCGCCTCAACACCGGCATCTGGGAAATTTTCGTTCCGGGAGCCGTTGACGGCCAGGCTTACAAGTATGAATTGCTCGATGCCGATGGCCGGCTGCTACCGCTGAAAAGCGACCCTTTCGGTTTTGCTTCCGAACTGCGTCCCAAGACGGCGTCCAAAGTCGCCCGCACCGATCACTTCGTATGGAGCGACAAGGCTTATCTCGGCCAGCGCGCCACGGTGGACCAGCGCCGCGCACCGATGTCGATCTACGAGGTGCACCCGGGTTCATGGCGGCGCGAGGACGGTATTGAATTCCTGACTTATGACGAGCTAGCCGAACAACTTATTCCCTATGTGGTCGATATGGGCTTCACCCACATCGAATTCCTGCCGATCACCGAGCATCCCTTCGATCCGTCCTGGGGTTATCAACCGACCGGGCTCTATGCGCCGACCGCCCGCTTCGGCACGCCGGAGGGCTTCGCCGGTTTCGTCGACACAGCACATCATGCAGGGATCGGCGTTCTTCTCGACTGGGTGCCGGCGCATTTCCCGACTGACGAACATGGACTGGCGCGCTTTGACGGCACGGCGCTTTACGAACATGAAGACCCGCGGCAGGGCTATCACCCCGACTGGAACACCGCGATCTACAATTTCGGACGCCGCGAGGTATCGAGCTTCCTGTTGAACAACGCGCTGTTCTGGCTCGAGCGCTATCACATTGACGGCCTGCGCGTCGATGCCGTCGCCTCGATGCTCTATCTCGACTATTCGCGCAAAGAGGGCGAATGGATTCCCAACCAGTATGGCGGGCGCGAGAATCTCGAGGCGATTTCATTCCTGCAACGCACCAACTACGAGTCCTATGGCCAGAACCCCGGCGCCGTCACCATCGCCGAGGAATCAACGGCATTTCCGGGCGTCTCGAAACCCACCTCCACTGGCGGACTGGGCTTCGGCTTCAAGTGGAACATGGGCTTCATGCATGACACGCTGGAGTATCTGAAGCGCGAGCCGGTCTATCGCAAGCATCACCACAACGAGCTGACCTTCGGTTTGCTCTATGCCTTCTCCGAGAATTTCGTGCTGCCGCTGTCGCATGACGAAGTCGTCCATGGCAAGGGATCGCTGCTGACCAAGATGCCGGGTGACGACTGGCAGAAATTCGCGACGCTGCGCGCCTATTACGGCTTCATGTGGGGCTATCCCGGCAAGAAACTGCTGTTCATGGGCCAGGAAATGGCGCCGTGGACGGAATGGTCGGAGGCCCGCAGCCTCGACTGGCATCTGCTCGATCATGCGCCGCACAAGGGCATGCAAGCGCTGGTGCGCGATCTCAACCGCAACTACCGTTCGATTGCAGCGCTGCACGGGCGCGATTGCGAGCCCGAAGGTTTCGAATGGCTGGTGGCGGACGATCACGAGAACTCCGTCTTCGCCTGGGCCCGCCATTCGGGCGAGGGCGGAGCGATTGTCGCCGTGGTCAGCAATTTCACGCCCGTACCGCGCGAAAACTACGTTCTGCCCCTGCCAAAAGAGGGCTTCTGGCGCGAAATTCTCAACAGCGACGCCAGCCTCTACGGCGGCAGCGGCATGGGCAACTTAGGGGGCGTGACGGCAACAGCCGAACCAAGCCACGGCAAGCCGGCGCGCGCCACCATCACGCTGCCGCCGCTGGCGACCTTGTATTTCCTGCGCGAACCATAAGAAACTGCCGCCAGATGGGAGAAACGAAATGGCTGAATATCGCAAAGTTGCACCACTGGCGCGTGACGCCATGGCCTATGTGCTGGCCGGCGGGCGCGGCAGCCGGCTGATGGAATTGACGGACCGCCGGGCGAAGCCGGCCGTGCCGTTCGGCGGCAAGTCCCGCATCATCGATTTCGCGCTATCGAACGCCATGAACTCCGGCATCCGGCGCATCGGTGTCGCCACCCAGTACAAGGCGCACAGCCTGATCCGCCACATGCAGCGCGGCTGGAACTTCTTTCGCCCTGAGCGCAACGAGAGCTTCGATATTCTGCCTGCCTCGCAACGTGTGTCGGAAGATCAGTGGTATGCCGGCACGGCGGATGCCATCTACCAGAATCTCGACATCATCGAGACGCATGGCGTCAAGTACATGGTGGTGCTGGCGGGCGACCATATCTACAAGATGGACTATGAGTTGATGCTGCAACAGCATGTCGACAGCGGTGCCGATGTCACCATCGGCTGCCTCGAAGTGCCGCGCATGGAAGCCACGGGTTTCGGTGTCATGCATGTCGATGGGCAGGACCGCATCACCGCCTTCCTCGAGAAGCCCAAGGATCCGCCCGGCATTCCCGGCAACCCGGATATGACGCTGGCCTCGATGGGTATTTATGTGTTCGAGACGAATTTCCTCGCCGATCAGCTGCGCCGCGATGCCGCCGACCCCAAGTCGAGCCGCGACTTCGGCAAGGATATCATTCCGGCCATCGTCAGCGGCGGCAAGGCGGTGGCGCATCGCTTCGCGCAGTCCTGCGTGCGCTCGGCCCAGGAGGCCGAAGCCTACTGGCGCGATGTCGGGACGGTCGATGCCTATTGGGAAGCCAACATCGATCTGACCGAGACGCTTCCCGCCCTCGATCTCTACGACCAGAACTGGCCGGTGTGGACCTATGGCGAGGTGACGCCGCCCGCCAAGTTCGTGCATGACATCGAAGGCCGGCGCGGCAGTGCTGTTGCCTCGCTGGTGTCGGGCGGTTGCATGGTGTCGGGTGCCGCGGTGCGCCGCAGCCTGCTGTTCACCGGCGTCAAGGTCAACTCATTCTCCACGCTCGAAGAGGCCGTGGTGCTGCCGCATGTCAATGTCAGCCGCAACTGCTCGCTCAAGAAAGTGGTGATCGACAGTGGCGTGGTGGTCCCTGAGGGACTCGTCGTCGGCGAGGATCCCGAGCTTGATGCCAAGCGCTTCCGCCGCACCGCCAGCGGCATCTGCCTGATCACCAAGCCGATGATCGAGCGGCTCAGCGGATGAAGGTTCTCTCGGCATCTTCCGAGCTTTTCCCGCTGGTGAAGACCGGCGGGCTGGCCGATGTGACGGGGGCGCTGCCGGCGGCCTTGAAACCGCACGGCGTCGAGATGCTGTCGATCGTTCCGGGTTATCCGGCGGTGATGACGGCATTGCAGCATGCCGACGAAATCCACCGTTATCCGGACCTGTTCGGCGGCGAGGTGCGGCTGTTGCGCGGCAAGACCAGGGGCCTCGACATTGTCGCTGTCGATGCGGCTCACCTCTTCGACCGTCCGGGAAATATCTACCTAGGTCCCGATGGCAAGGATTGGCCCGACAGCGGTCAGCGCTATAGCGCATTGTCGCGTGCGGCGGCCGATCTCGCCTCTGGGAAGCTTACGGATTATCGCGCCGATATCCTGCATGCGCATGACTGGCAGGCGGCGCTGGCAGCTGTTTACCTGCGGTTTCGCGGCGGGCCGAAGTGCGTGCTGACGGTGCACAACATCGCCTTCCAGGGCCAGTTTCCGGCCTCGATGTTCGGGTCCCTCGGGCTGCCACCGCAAGCCTTCACGATTGACGGGCTCGAATATTACGGTAGCGTCTGTTTCTTGAAGGGCGGGCTTGCAAGCGCCGATGCCATCACAACGGTGAGCCCGACCTATGCGCAGGAAATCTGCACACCGGACTATGGCATGGGCCTCGACGGTTTGTTGCGGGCCAGGCGTCATGCCCTGAGCGGCATCGTCAACGGCATCGACACGGCGGTGTGGGATCCGGCCAAAGACCGCGACATTGCTTCGCACTATGACGCGAATACGCTGAAAAAGCGCAACGCCAACAAGCGCGGGCTCGAAGCGCGGTTCAAGCTCGATCCGGGCGGCGGCATACTGCATGGCGTGGTGAGCCGGCTGACATGGCAGAAGGGCATGGACATCTTCGCGGCCGCCCTCGACGGGTTGGTGGCATCGGGCGCACGGCTGGCCTTGATCGGGGCCGGCGAAGCAGCGATCGAACGCGAAATCATGGCGGCAGCCGACCGCCACCCCGGACGGATCGGTGTGCTGCTGGGATACGAAGAGGCCCTGTCGCATCTCATCCAGGCGGGCTGCGATACGATTCTGGTTCCGTCGCGCTTCGAGCCGTGTGGGCTCACGCAGCTTTACGGATTGCGCTATGGCTGTGTCCCAGTCGTCGCCCGTACCGGCGGCCTTGCCGATACCGTCATTGATGCCAATGACGCGGCGCTCAATGCCGGAGTGGCCACAGGCTTTCAGTTTTCCCCGGTCGATCAGCCGTCGCTGGAGAACGCACTGGCGCGCGCCGCCCGCTGTTTCGGCGACCACGAGAACTGGCGCAAGATGCAGCTGCGCGGCATGGAGTCGGACGTCTCATGGGACCGCAGCGCATCGGTCTACGCCAGTCTCTATCGCAGCCTTCTCAAGATACAAGGGTTTCCGAGATGATCCTGACCATCGACACCATTCCATTCGAAGGCCAGAAACCGGGAACTTCGGGCCTGCGCAAGAAGGTGCCCGTCTTCCAGCAGCAGCACTATGCCGAGAATTTCATCCAGTCGATCTTCGACTCGCTCGAAGGCTTCGCCGGGCAGACGCTGGTGATCGGCGGCGACGGCCGCTACTACAATCCGGAAGTTGTGCAGATCGCCATCCGCATGGCGGCGGCCAATGGTTTCGGCCGGGTGATGGCTGGGCGCGATGGCCTTCTCTCGACGCCTGCCGCCTCCAACGTCATCCGCAAGTACAAGGCCTTCGGTGGCATCATCCTGTCGGCCAGCCACAATCCGGGCGGTCCCGATGGCGACTTCGGAATCAAGTACAATGCGTCCAACGGCGGACCGGCACCCGAGAAGATCACCGATCGGATTTTCGCCACAACGAAGACAATTAGCTCTTACAAAACAACTGATACGGCCGGCGTGGACCTGAGCAAGACCGGCACATCGATGATCGGCAACATGACCGTCGAGGTCATCGATCCGGTTACCGATTATGCCGGGCTGATGCAGTCGCTGGTCGATTTCGATGCCATCCGTACACTGATCAAATCGGGCTTCACGATGAAGTTCGATGGCATGGGTGCCATCACCGGGCCCTATGGCCATACGATCCTTGAGGACATTCTCGGATTTCCCAAGGGCACGGTGATGAATGGCGTGCCCTTGCCGGATTTCGGCGGGCATCATCCCGATCCCAATCTGGTGCATGCCAAGGAACTGGTCGATCTTGTCATGCCAGCGGGCGGGCCGGATTTCGGCGCCGCGTCGGATGGCGATGGCGACCGCAATTTGATCATCGGCCGCGGCATGTATGTGACGCCATCGGACTCGCTCGCCATTCTCGCAGCCAACGCGACGCTGACGCCCGGCTACGCCAAGGGCCTCGCGGGGATCGCCCGTTCGATGCCGACCAGTGCGGCAGCTGACCGCGTCGCCAGGAAACTTGGCATCGCCTGCTATGAAACGCCGACGGGGTGGAAGTTCTTCGGCAACCTGCTCGATGCCGGCATGGCGACGATCTGCGGCGAAGAAAGTTTTGGCACCGGCTCCAGCCACGTGCGCGAGAAGGACGGACTGTGGGCGGTGCTGATGTGGCTCAACGTGCTGGCCAGGCGGCGGCAGAGCGTTGCCGATATCGTGCACGCCCATTGGCGCGAGTACGGCCGCAACTTCTATTCGCGGCACGACTACGAAGAAGTCGATGCGGACGCCGCCAACCGGTTGATGAAGGCGCTGCGCGATCAACTTGTTACGCTTCCCGGAAAGCACGGCATCGCCGCCGCGGATGATTTTGCTTATGACGATCCGGTCGACAAGTCCCGCACCACCAATCAAGGCATCCGCCTGCTGTTCGGGGATGGTTCGCGCATCGTCTACCGGCTGTCGGGCACCGGCACGGCGGGAGCCACCTTGCGCGTCTATGTCGAGCGCTATGAGCCCGATGCCAGCCGTCACGGCACCGAGACACAGGAAGCGCTTGCCGATCTCATCGCCTTGTCGCGGGCGATTCCCGGGATCGAACGCCACACCGGCCGCGCCGCACCGACGGTGATCACCTGAACGCGAGCGTGTCCAACAACGGCAGGCCTCTTCCTCTGGGCGTCACGCTTGTGGACGGCGGCGTCAATGTCGCCGTGGTGTCGCGCCATGCCACACAGGTGTTTTTCAGCCTCTTCGAGCGGGGCATCGAGATGGCGCGCGTCGCGCTGCCGCACCGGTTTGGCGATGTCCATTATGGTTTCATCGCCGATGTGGACGAGGGAACGCATTACGGCTTGCGCGCCGATGGGCCGTGGCAGCCCGCAAGCGGCCATCGCTTCGATATCGCGAAACTGCTGCTTGATCCCTATGCCTTGCAACTCGACAGCGCGTTCCGGCACCATGCCGATTTGACGGTGCGCGGAGCTGATACGGCGGCGCTGGTGCCCAAGGCCATCGCCACTCGCATTGCAGCAGATGCCAGGCCGCTGCCGCCCAAGACGCCGAGATTCATCTACGAAATTCCGGTCAAGGCCTTCACCAAGCTTCACCCCGCTGTGCCCGAGCCCAAGCGCGGCACGATTGCGGCACTGGCCGAGCCAGTCATCATCGAGCACCTCGGAAAACTTGGTGTCGATACGATCGAGCTTATGCCGATTGCCGCGTGGATCGACGAGCGCCACCTGGCGCAGTCAGGCCTTGCCAATGCCTGGGGCTATAATCCGGTGAGTTTCATGGCGCCCGATCCGCGCCTGGCGCCGGGAGGGTTGACCGAAATCCGGCAGACCGTCGAAAGGCTGCATGCGGCTGATATCCGCGTCATCCTTGATGTTGTCTTCAATCACTCCGGCGAGAGCGATCTGGGTGGCGCCACGGTGAGTTTTCGTGGGCTCGACAATGCACTCTACTATCGTCACGCCGATGGTCAACTGGTGAACGACTCAGGTTGCGGCAATACGATGGCCTGCGACCGGTCGCCTGTTGTGCAGCTTGCCATGGACGCGATGCGGAGTTGGGTCACGCGCACCGGCATCGATGGTTTCCGCTTCGATCTGGCGCCAGTGATGGGGCGCATGGACTCTGGCTTCAGTGCCGATGCGCCGCTGTTGGCGGCAATCGAGCAGGACCCGCTGCTGTCGCAACTTATCATGATCGCCGAGCCGTGGGACGTTGGCCCCGGCGGGTATCAAATTGGAAAGTTTCCGGCCCACTGGCTGGAGTGGAACGACCGTTACCGCGACGATGTGCGACGCTTCTGGCGTGGTGACGCCAGTGCATCGGGGGCATTTGCAACCCGCATCAGCGGATCCTCCGACGTCTTCGCTCCGCATCGGCGGCCTTCTTCAAGCATCAACTATGTTGCGGCACATGACGGTTTCACGCTGCGCGATGCGGTTACCTTTCCAACCAAGAACAATCACGCGAATGGCGAAGGCAACCGCGATGGCAATGCCTACGAATCCGCATGGCCCGGCGGCGATGTGAAGGCTTTGCTGGCGACTTTGCTGTTGTCACGCGGCACGCCGATGTTGACAGCCGGTGACGAATTCGGCCGCAGTCAGGGCGGCAACAACAATGCCTATGCGCAGGACAATGAGACGACCTGGCTCGACTGGCAGGCGCCCGATCAAGAGTTGATCGAATTTGTCGCGTCACTGGTGTGTCTGCGGAAGGAATTCCTACTGCTGGATGATGACAAGTTTCTTGCGGGTGTTGCCGCACCAGGCATGCAGCATCCAGATGCGCAGTGGATCGGAGCCGATGGTGCCGCGATGAACTGGCAAGACGCTAGTGCCGCAGTCATCGGGCTGGTATTGTCGGGCGATAGGGCACGGCTGGCGCTGATGTTCAACCGCGGCGCCAGCAGCGTCACATTGCAACTGCCACCTCGCGATGGCTATCGCTGGCAACGCGCCTTTTGCACCAAGGAAGAGCGTGACCTTCCGTCCGTCTCGGTTTCCGTCCATGCCGAGGAAGCGGTCCGGCATACCGGTGTTGCCGACGAAACCCTGCGCCAACTCGCAACGCAGGCCGGTATCGAGACGGAGTGGTGGGAGGTCGATGGCACACATCACGCGGTGACGCCGGATACACTGCGGCAAATTCTCACGGCGATGCGATTGCCGCATGCCACGGCGGAGGATGCCGAGGCCGCGCGGCTGGCCTTGCGCGCCCATCCCGCGCCGCTCATTGCCGATGCTCGGCAGCCTATCGTGCTGGCTGCGTCCTCCGAGCGGCGGCGGACGCTGCATCTGAGTAGCGAGGCGGGCGATGTGCGGTCGTTCACCGTGGCGCCCGGCGAGACACCGCGTATCGAGCTTGCCGCTGGTTACTATGAGCTATGGAGTGATGATCACCGAACGGAACGGCAGCGGCTTATTGTCAGCCCGGGCTCTTGTCATCTCCCCGATGAGATCGCAGGCGGCGCGCGAGTTTGGGGGCTGGCCTCGCATCTCTATGCGCTGCGGCACGGACACGGCGAAGGCATCGGCGATCTCGAGACGCTCAGAAGGTTTGCCGGCGTGACGAAAACAAATGGCGGGTGCTACGCCGGCCTCAATCCGCTGCATCACATGTTCCCGGCGGACCGCAGCCGCGTCAGCCCCTATCAACCTTCCGACCGCCGCTTCATCGACCCTATCTATATCAATATCGGGAAGATGCTTGAGCAACTGCCTTTGCCCGAGACTCGAGCGCTGGCCAACCAGAACCGCGCGGGATTTGCACAACTCGAGAGTTTGCCGCTGGTCGGCTATGCCGCTGTCTGGACCGCGAAGAGGGCGATCCTCGAAGCGGCCTTCGCGGAGTTTCGCAGCACTGCGGAATTTGAAAGCTTCGTGGCGGCAGGTGGTGACGATCTGATCCGTCACGGCCGGTTCGAGGCCGAGAGCGTTGGCGAGAAACCCACACCACAGCGGATTTCCTATCGGGCGTTTCTGCAGTGGATTGCCGGCGGGCAACTGCAGCGCGCTGCGCAACACCGCAACCTCTATCGCGACCTGGCGCTGGGTTGTGCCTTCGATGGCGGCGAGATTGCGCAGTCACCGGAAGACTTCGCCAGTGGCGTGTCGATCGGTGCACCGCCCGATCCGTTTTCGCGTGACGGCCAGGTGTGGAACCTGCCGCCGTTCTCGCCGCTTGCGCTCGCGGAGCGCGGTTTGATGCCGATGCGGAGAATTCTCGGCGCCAACATGCGGCACGCCGCGGCCCTGCGGATCGATCACATCCTTGGCTTCGCGCGGCAGTTCTGGGTACCACGCGGGGCCGAAGGCCGCTTCGGCACCTATGTCAAATTTCCACTCGATGCGCTCATTGCGGTTACGGCCATCGAAAGCCGGCGCGCCGGTTGTCTCATTGTCGGCGAAGATCTCGGCACGGTGCCGGACGGTTTGCGCGAGGCGCTGGCCGCCGCCAACATATTTTCCTACCGCGTGTTATGGTTCGAGCGTGAAGGCGGCGGATTCATACCACCGGAGGCCTACCCCGCAAGTGCGCTCGCCTGCCTCGCCTCGCATGATCTGCCGACCTTCAGCGGCTGGCGCGTGGCGCGCGATATCGCAATCGATCTCGAACTTGAGAGATCGACTCCGGAAGAGGCGGCAAGGCGAAAATTTGACCGGCGGAATGAAGTGAAGTTACTGGCGGCGATGGCAGGTGGTGATAGTGCGTCCGCCATCCACGCCCTGGTGGCGCGCACGCCAAGTCAGGTGATGCTGATCCAGGCCGACGATCTCGGTGCCGAAACCGAACCGCTCAATGTGCCCGGCACCGATACCGAGCGGCCCAATTGGCGCCGCCGGCTGTCTGTCAATGCCGAGGATTTGACGTCGTCTCCACATGCCGCGGAAATCATCGCGGCGGTCAAGGCCGAGCGGCCGGCATGAGTGATCGCGTGAAGATCGAGAAGGTCGAGCCGTTGTCACGGCATTGGGCAAAGCTTGACCGCTACACCATCGCCTATACCCGCCGCGACGGGGTGACGGAGAGACAAGTGCGCGAGGTGCATGACCACGGTCATGGCGCATGTGTGCTGCCCTATGACAAAGCGCGCGGCACGGTGTTGCTGGTTCGGCAGTTCAGGTTGCCGGTTCATCTCAACACGGCCGATGGCTTCATCATCGAGGCGTGCGCCGGACTGCTTGATGGCGATGATCCTGCCATTTGCGCCAAGCGCGAGGCGGAGGAGGAACTGGGTTTCAGGCTCTCCAACTTGCGGCAGATGGCCTCAACCTTCATGACGCCTGGCGCTGTCACCGAACGCTTGACGCTGTTCCTCGCCAACTATGATCATGCGGCGCGCAGTGGCGACGGCGGCGGCCATGCGCATGAGGGTGAAGACATCGAGGTGTTGGAACTGCCGTTCGTGCAGGTGCGGGAAATGCTGCGCGATGGCCTCATCATCGACGCCAAGACGGTGATGCTTGTTATGTTCCTGGAGCGGGAACTTGGCCTTCCGCCGTTGTGACGCCATCATGGCGGATGATGCGGGTTGAGTTTGTGACGGCATCGAAACGCACGCCGAATAACTTGCCGCCAAACAGCGGCGCGACACAGCGATAGTCGAAACGTGACGGCACGGCGCCAAGCCGCGAGGCGGCGAGGTTGAGCATCAAGGCCGCCTGCAGCGGCCCATGCACCACAAGACCGGGGTATCCTTCCGCCGCCGCATAGGGCGCATCATAGTGAATCCGGTGGCCGTTGAAGGTGAAGGCCGAGAAGCGGAACAGCAGCAGCGGCGAAGCTTCGACTGTCCAGTCGCCAGTCACGCCCGAGTGCGGTGCATCCTGCGGCACTGCGAGTTGCGAGGCATAATCGCGAAACACCAGATCCTGGCGTTCACGCAGCAGCAGTTCGCTGTCAGCAGTGAATTCGTGCAGAACCGAAAGCAGGACAAGCGGGCCGGTCTTTCCGTCACGCCGCTTGACACTGGCGATGAATGATCGGCGCTTGATCTGCTGGCCGATGTGAAAAGGCCGAAACGTTTCGATGCTGCCGCCCGCCCACATGCGGCGTGGCAGGGGAATGGGCGGCAGGAATTGCCCCTTGGTTTCGGCACCGTCAAGCCCGCAATCGCCGATGCCTGGCGTTGCCGGTGCCAGGCCCCAGTGCAAGCCGGGTGGGCAAGTCTCTCCGCCCCTATCGTCAAACAGAAATGGCAACAAGGTGGCGCGATATTGGGCCACCAGCCGGGCGGTCACCATATCCCGCCTGGTGATGCTCCGCCCGATCCAACCGGAGAAATCATCCGTCATCTCAAGGCGCTCCTCTTGCTCTTTACCGTTCCCTTCGGCCAGCCTGTGGCGCCGCCGGGCAAATTCGTTATAGTCGCAGCCCAGTCAACATCCATGGCGATAAGCGTGATGGCCCCTGTCAACTATGTCAACATCCTGGCTGGCGACACAGCACCCTTGTTCAACCAGCGCTCCGGCAGCAATCCACGGTTTGTGTTCGATACCACTGGCGGGCGATATCTGGTCTTGTGTTTCATGGTCACCGGCGGAGATGCACACGCGAAGGCGGCACTTGCGGCGGTGCGAAGCCGCCCGAAATTCTTCGACGATGTGAACGGTTCCTTCTTCGCTGTCAGTTCCGATCCGGCCGACGAAACACAGGTGCGCATCGCCGAGACGATCCCCGGTTACCGGGTGTTCTGGGATCTCGACGGCAGCGTAGGCGCCCTTTATGGCGCCCTGCCGCGCGACACCAAGCCTGGCGCCAGCCAACTGCAAGCACGCCGCCTGTGGGTGGTGCTCGATCCGACGATGCGGGTGTTGAAGGTCATTCCGTTCCAGCCGGACCAAGGAGACATCAAAGCGATTCTTGATTACATTGATCGCTTGCCACCGCCAGGCCGGTTCGCTGGATTCGAACTGCAGGCGCCGATCCTGCTGCTGCCCAATGTTTTTGAGCCCGAACTCTGCAAGCGGTTGATCGGTCTCTATGAGGCGCATGGCGGCACCGAGTCGGGCTTCATGCGCGAAGTCGATGGTAAGACCGTCATCGTGCAAGACCCGGCCCACAAGAAAAGGAAAGACTTTGACATCGAAGACCCCGAGCTGATCAAGGAGTTGCAGGGCCGCTTCATCCGCCGCGTCGTGCCGCAGATTCAGAAGGCGCATCAGTTCAAGGTGACGCGCATGGAGCGCTACATCGTCTCGTGCTACGCCGCCGAAGATGAGGCGCATTTCCGCGCCCACCGCGACAATACGACAAAGGGCACGGCGCACCGGCGCTTCGCGGTGTCGGTCAATCTCAACGATGCCTTCGACGGCGGCGAAGTGAGTTTTCCCGAATACGGGCCGCGCAGTTTCAAGGCGCCGCCGGGCGGTGCCGTGGTGTTCTCATGCTCGTTGCTGCATGCCGTTTCGAAAGTCACGCGCGGCCGGCGCTACGCTTTCCTGCCGTTCCTCTATGACGATGAGGCGGCGCGTGTCCGCGAGGCCAATAATGCCCATCTCGGAGAAGGTGTCAGCGCCTATAAAGCATCAGAGATGAGCGGCCCGAACCTGGGAAGAAGCACGGCGGTTGGCGCCCTCAGGCCGCCGAACCATCCAGCCGGTTGATGGCTTCGACATTGGCTGATGATGCGCCCTTGGGATCGAACTCGGAGGCGAGCCAGGTATCGGCGATGGCCTTGGCGAGTTCCGGCCCGATGACACGCGCACCCATGGTGATGATCTGGGCGTTGTTGGACTTGGCGGCGCGCTCGGCGGAGTAGGTATCATGGGTCAGCGCGGCGCGAATCCCCGGCACCTTGTTGGCGGAAATGCAGACGCCGATGCCGGTGCCGCAGCATAAGATGGCGCGGTCGTAAGTGCGGTCCTTTACCGCCTTCGCCACGTCCGCCGAAAGATCGGCGTAGTAGCCCGACTGACTCAAGTTGGTAATGGCGTGCTCGCCCTTGGTCTTCAGATGCGCCTCGATGACATCGACCAGTGGCTTTCCGGCGCTGTCGCCGGCAATTGCAATTTTCATGACTATTCTCCCAGCGCGGCGGTGACCGCTTCGATGATGCCGATATACCCGGAAGCCTCCCAGGCGGAGCGTCCGATGAAGAGTCCGTCAATATCCGGTTTTCTTGCGAGTTCGCAACAATTCTGCGGGTTGACGCTGCCGCCATAGAGTACGGTTAGCGGCGCGCCGGCGATTTCGGTGGTGATGGCCTTGATGCGCTGGTGTTGCAAGTTGGCGAAATCAGGATCGGCCGGAACGCCGCCTTCGCCGATCGACCACACCGGTTCATAGGCGATGATGACCTGGCCCAAGGCCGCTTTGCCGGCATCGCGCAATGCAAAGCGCGTCTGCCTCGCCAGCACGTCCGCCGTGGCGCCGGCCTCATACTCGCTGCGCGTGTCGCCGATGCAGACCAGGGCGATCAGGCCATGCTTCAATGCCGCCGCAACTTTCTTTGCCACCGTCTCGTCGGTCTCGTTGAAGAATGTGCGGCGCTCGCTGTGACCAAGTTCGACCAAATGCGCGCCGCAGTCTTTCACCATTGCGGGCGACACCTCGCCGGTCCAGGCGCCACGGTCATCC